>JAFOCU010000136.1 GCA_017381055.1 Lachnospiraceae bacterium | reverse complement strand
TGAGTATTGCCCTTGAGTGTTTCCAATTCCTTAAGATACTTTTCAGTATTCTTAAGTTCCTTTTGCATTTCCTCTTGCTTCTTTTTCTCTTCTTCAATACTAGCTGCATAATTCTGTCTTACCAACGACAATGAAACATATATAACCACCGAAGTAACAACTAACAATCTTAGCAATCGCATCATCTTCTTTGTCATCAAATATGCTCCTCTCTAAAACGTGTTTACACTCTAAGATGCTTACGTATAGTGATATAACTACCGATTACACCTATGCCTCCACCAATAATAAGTGCAGCTGGAACAAGCACTCCAAATACCTCAGTTATCGGTAAAAGAGATACTACTGATTCAATTCCTCTAAACTGCTCTAAGATATATACAATAACTTTCTTATATACAAAATACAATGCACCTAATGGAACAATTGCACCTAATAATCCAATTACAACACCCTCTACCAAAAATGGTGCTCTAACAAATGCATCTTTTGCTCCCATAAGCTTCATAATAGCAATCTCTTCCTTACGCACAGCTATACCTATCATAATAGTATTGCTTATTAAGAAAATACCAACTGCTAAAAGTATAATTATAATAGAGGCTGATATAAATCCAACCATCTTACCAAAATCAGTAAGAGTATTAGCTGTTGACTCAGAGTAATTTACTTTTCTAACTCCTTCAAGTCCCTCTACAAAATCTACAAATACTTCCTGCATAGATACATCATTTAATGTAACCTTATACGAATCAGAATCTGCCAATGGATTATCATCAGCAAAACCTTCTGCTAATTCTGGTGCATCAGCAAAATACTGTTGCTTATAGTTTTCCCATGCTTCTTCTGGACTAATATATCTAATAGTACCAAACTCAGCTCTCTTCTTTATCTTTTCACCGATGTCTGCAATCTGCTCGTCAGTAGCTTCCTCTTCAAAGAAAATCTCTATGCTCACATTGGCTTCAGCAGACTTTACTATATGCTGGATATTTGTAAGTACAGCATAAAATAAACCAATTAAAAATATACATGCAGTAATTGTTCCAACTGATGCAAGTGTAAATAATCTATTTCTCTTTAAATTTACAAATCCCTGCTTTAAGCTATAAAAAAATGTTCTAATCTTCATCTGAATAACCACCTTCTCCTTCATCACTAACGATGTGTCCATCTCTTATAGTAATTACTCTCTTTTTCATGGTTTCAACGACTTCTCTATCATGTGTAACAACTATTACAGTTGTACCTCTTCTATTAATCTCCTCTAACAATCTCATAGTTTCCCATGTATTCTTAGCATCAAGATTTCCAGTTGGCTCATCCGCCAATAAAATAGGTGGGTCATTTACCAATGCTCTAGCTATAGCAACTCGCTGCTGCTCTCCACCAGATAATTCATGTGGATATGACTTGTACTTCTCAGCCAAACCAACCATAGATAACATAGCAGGAACTCTTCTCTTAATAAGAGCCTTTGGAGCCTCTACTACAATCTGAGCAAACGCTACATTATCATATACGTTTCTATCTTTTAATAATCTAAAGTCCTGAAAAACAACTCCTATATCTCTTCTCAACATAGGAACTTTCTTTCTTCTTAGCTTTTGCAAATTTTTACCATTAATAACTATCTTTCCTGATGTTGGCTCAAGTTCTTTAAGCAACAACTTTATTAATGTGGACTTTCCAGCACCTGAATCTCCTACAATAAATACAAACTCACCCTTATCAATGTGAATGTTCATATTATTAACCGCTGGAGTACCGGCAGCATATGCCTTACTTACATTTTGCAAATCTATCATTTTGCTTTCCTTTCTACTTCTTTTCTCGTCTATATATTACATTACTACGTCTTAATAATCTACTCTTTCCATATATTTCATATACTTAACAACCATAAGTGCTATCTTAAATGTAATAGCATCTTCAAATGTTCTAAGGTCAAGATTAGTTGCCTTCTGAAGCTTGTCCAATCTATATACTAATGTATTTCTATGAATATATAACTGTCTTGATGTCTCCGATACGTTAAGATTATTCTCGAAGAATTTATGAATTGTTGACAATATTTCATCATCAAAATCATCAAGAGTTTTTCCATTAAATATCTCTTTTATAAACATCTTACAAAGTGGTAATGGAAGCTGATAAATAAGTCTTCCTATACCCAAATTATTATAAGCAACCACGTTCTTCTCGCTGTAGAAAATCTTTCCTACATCAAGAGCATGCTTTGCTTCTTTATATGATCTTGATACTTCCTTTATCTCATTTACAATAGTACCAAGAGCAACTCTAACCTTTGACATAGCCTCCATATTTAAAGTGTCAAGAATAGTTCTAGCTAATCTCTCTAAATCCTCATATGTCTCTGTAGCCTTAACTTCTTTAACTATAATTATGTTCTTCTCATCAACTGCTGTTATGAAATCCTTTGTTCTTGTAGCAAATAGAGTACGCACTGTTTCAAGAGCGCCATTGTCCTTCTCATGCTTTGTCTCTACTATCATAACAACTCTCTTAACATTTGCCTCTATATGAAGCTTCTTTGCTCTATTATAAATATCTACAAGAAGAAGATTATCAAGAAGTAAATTCTTAATAAAATTATCCTTATCAAATCTTTCCTTATACGCAGTAAGTAATCCCTGCATTTGGAAAACAGTCATCTTACCTACCATGTATGCATCACTGTTTACTCCCTTTGCAAGAACTATATATTCTAACTGATTATCCTCTGTAACCTTAAAAAATTGGCACCCTGCAACCTCTTGATTATCTGCTGGAGATTCCAAGAAAGCAAGCACCGCTTCACTATATTCTTCTGTATCAGAAAATGTAGTTACTAATGCTTTTCCTTCTATGTCATATACGCAAATATCAACTCTGGTAATTGCATGGATACCATCTATTGTATTTTGAAGAATTTGGTTTGAAATCATCGTGCTACGCTCCTTTTTACATAATATGCCTATCTTATTTTATGATAACACAATTTGAAATTAATGGCAAGAAAATGAATGCTTTCAACCAACTATTCTTCAATCTCTATATTAACCTCTTGTTCATATGTTTCACCATCTATAGAAACCACTATAGAAGCCTGTGCAAACATATCTATTTTCTCTAAATAACCTACAAAGCCATACTCTGTAGCCTGTCCTGTCACAGGTGTCAGCTCATACATAGCATCACCTACTTTTAAATACATATCTGCATTAGTTGCGCCGTAATCACTATTTATACAACCCGAAACCTTTATATACTCAGACTTTTCAAATCTAATATCCATACACAGATTCTCTTCCTCGCTACCGCTTACTACCTCTCTTTTAGGAGCAAGCATAATAGGTGCCATTTCCAAATATTCCTTAAGGTTTCTCTCTGCTATAGATACTATCACCACATTACTCTCATACTTATCCATCAATGTCATATCATAAGGCAAATTCTTATCATATATGCCATATTCATAAGTGTTACTCATATATTCAATTAAGTTATTCGCAAATGAATCCCTAAACATTAAGAGACTATTTTCCCCTTGCTCATTATAAGTCTCTATGTAAGCCTGCTCATAACTTCTAGTTCTTGTAAGAACCTTGAATTTATTCTTGCTAGCAAACTTATATCTATATTCAGTAGGCTGACTATTTGGATATAACATATTTGTCAAATCTCCAACATGAGTCTTTTCCATGGCATACTCAGTACTTAAAAAGTCAATGTATTCATTGCCTAATCCCTTTTGCATAGCTTCGTAAGCATAATATGCTCCCTTATCATTCCAATGAGTGTCTGTCTTAAAATACAGCTCCTCATTCTTACCTTCAAACATCTTAAATAAATCAACATAGCTTACATTATCAAGAGTCTCCATAAGACGTGTGGCATTGCTACTATCCTGACCTTTTATGTAGTTATATGGCATATAATCATATAGACTATTTTTATTTGGCGCTATAGCAAATAAAAACTCTCCACCTTTAGATTCAACATATTCCTCCATAAGCTCTAGAGTTTTTTTAATATTATAAAGCTCTCTATCTGTAAACTGATTTAAGCCACTATAATCAGCTGCAGTATCCTTATAATATAGATAACCGTTATTTCCAATAATGACATCATTAACCGCAGAGCTTGCAAAAACATTTCTCTTAAACGATGTAAACATAGATATAGCCTGTGTTCTAAACGCAAAATTGCGACTAACGTATTGCTCTAATTCTTCTGCATAATCATATTCTATGCCATTTTCCTCAACGTCTGCATCTATCTTTTCATCTCTAAAAAACATAAGAACAAAGAGAGCAAAAAGCCCTAACATTATGCTAAATATATAAAATGTATAAAAAACTTTTCTTTTCATATACGCACCTAAAATCTAAAATAAATAAATGGATTATAGCTACCAGCCGCTAGCGAAAGTACACACCACACTAAACACACCACACTACCTACATATACCAATCCTTCTACACAAGGATTTTTAAGTATCTTACCAAATCTTTCCTTCCAGTTAATCACTCCAAGGATTCCTAATATCACTATAAATATTGTATAGCCATCAAAATACGAAACAAACTGTCTTGTAGCAGCTGTACAAACATCAAAATCTGTAAACATCTGCGCTATTATTTTAAAAGCCATTGTCACATTATCGCTTCTAAAAAATACAAAGGCAATACTAACTACTGCAATTGTGTAAATATTACCTATAATTTTACCAGTAACCTTTTTAGCAAAAGACATGCATTCCTCTAATACCGAGAATGTTCCATGTATAAGTCCCCAGATAACAAATGTAACATTCGCACCATGCCATAAACCTGTTAAGAAAAATACGATATATTTATTAATGTATGTTCTAAGCTTTCCCTGTCTATTTCCACCTAATGGTATGTATAAATATTCCTTAAACCATGTGCTAAGGGACATATGCCATCTACGCCAGAAATCCTTTATAGAATTAGCCATATATGGATAACAGAAATTCTCCTTAAATTCAAATCCAAACATTTTTCCAAGACCAACCGCCATATCACTATAACCACTAAAATCATAGTATATCTGCAAGCAGTACAATAAAGCTACAGCCCACGCAATCAGCACATTCATATCCATAGTGTTGAAAGCATATATTTCATCTACCACATATCCAATTGTGTTAGCCAAAAGCACCTTCTTACCTAAGCCATAGACAAAACGTCTAAGCCCCTCTGCAACACCTTGCAAAGACCCTTTTCTATTACTAATCTGCTCTTTTATATCATAATATTTTACAATTGGACCTGCCACAAGCTGTGGGAAGAACGATATGTACAGCAATAAATCAAAGAAATTTCTTTGAACAATCTTTTTATCTCTGTACACATCTATATCGTAAGACAATATCTGGAATGTATAAAATGATATACCAATTGGCAATGCTAGCCCCGTTGATAAATACTTAAAAAAAGCTAGCACTGTAAGATTTATTATAACAAGAAATGCTAATAGAAGCTTTGTCCTCTGAACCCTGCACATCTGAATGGTTACAATATAATTAACAGCGACACTTCCTATTAACAAAAATATATAAACCGGCTCCCCAAGTCCGTAAAATATAAGACTTGCAAACAATAAAATTAAATTCTTTATCTTAATATTTGGCACGATATAGTACAAAAGCACAGTTACCGGCAAAAATAATATTAAAAATGAAATCGAACTAAAAACCATAATCTAACTCTTAAAATACATTAAATACGTGCTTACCTATTATTACAAAATATAGATTTCTATCTCTATAACCACATCATCTTCCATATAGAAAGCGATACCATATTCATCTTCATATATACAGCATCCATCTGTTATATCAAGATTTTCCTCACCGTATTCACTCTTTATATCATCTAAACTATCACCTATAGATATAGGAAGATTATGTTTAACATTCTCTGATAAAACAGTTATAGATGCAATTTTTTCCTTATCATTTATAGGATATGTAATAATTACTAAATTCTCGTATGTATATGTCTTATCATATCCGTCGTATAAGCAGCTTTTATTCTCAGAATACTCTTTAGGCTCTCCTAATTCTTCTTTGCAAGAATCAAAATCATCATCTAATGTTACATCTACAGCCCCATCAGTTACTGTCAATTGATTTGAATTATTTTCTGTTTTATTCTTAGCACCTTCTGACTTATCGCCACATGCAGTTAATGATAAGCAAAGCATCATTGCTAAAACTAGTATCTTCTTTCTCATAACTTCTCCTAATCTAAATGTATTATTTTCTGCTAATTAGTATCTGGACATCCTTCTGGATTCCAATCATAGGTTATGGTAGTTCCAAGATTGGAATTATAATAAGAGTACTCATTTATCTGTGTACCTGTCCACAAAAATCTTTCTGTTCCCCAACCTGATGTTGTATCAAAATGTCTCCACTGACCATCCACTTTAACTAGGTTCCAGTAATGATCTAATTCATACGATGTCGCCATACCTGTTTCAAAACCTGCTCTAGCAAGCAACGCTCTTGACGAAACATAAAAGGCATAACAATTACCTTTTCTAGTCGACAATATAGTTTTCGCACTTTCCTTCCAATCAGCTATAGCGGTAGTTCCTCTATATCTAACATGTCCACACACCCATGTATATATGGCATATGCTTTTTCGCGCTCTGTCATACTATTATTTAATATGCTAACCAATATCTCGTCACACATACTATTCAACTTACTATCACCTAAATCAACAAATGTATTCTCAAGCATTTGCTCCTGGGACTGAGTAGTTTCCTGCTCTGTTGTTTTCTGTTCTGTTGTAGCTTGAACTGTTGTGGTTTCTTTTACAGGTGCTGTTGTTGTAGATTGTTCTGTTGTAACTTGTTCCGTTGTAACCTGTTCTGTTGTAACCTGCTCTGTTACAGTCTCTGTTGTAGTTGGTTGTACTGTTGTCATTTCCTCAGATAAGCTTGTTACAGTATCTTTTTTTGTTTTAGCTTTACCACTGTCATTGCCACATCCTACAAGCGCAAGACACAGGCAACATGCAATTAATATCTTCTTCATATATAATCATCCTAGTTCAAATTTCTTTATACTTATTGTAAATTAACGAATATATTTTATCATCAAATAAAATATATGTAAATGATTTGATAGCACTATAAATACTGCACATAGACATAACAAGCGCTCTGCTGCATATCTTTTTTATTCAATGTATACCTACGTCCCCAGGATATTACTGTCATCGTATCTTCCTTCATATCACATATATTCATCATATGCCAACCCTTTACTATCGACGGTTTAGTTTCATTTCGATACATTGTAAGCTTTGAAGCAAATAAAATTACATATCCATTTTGAGACCACTCCTTAAACCGAGCTTCATTCATCCCATTATATATACTAATCTTAACATCAATATCATAATGACTACAAAATCTATTATATCTATCTCTTAACTGTTCGATTGTCATCCCTCGATTCGGTTCATCTGTCATGCAATAAAAATCCAACATAAGAAAATCTGTTGTATACTTACCAAAATACATAGGCCCATACCCAAACTTCTTTTTAAACCAATCTGCGTCCTTTGCAAAATGCTTCATCATAGTGGTTGCAAGGGACGCGTATCCACAGCCTTCCTTTGCAAGCTCATCTATAAGATTAGTTGTTTTAACCTCATCATAGGTTGGAAAATAATTACGAATTATATTAGAGTATCTTTCAAAATACTTAACATCCTCCATTCTATCCTTTACAATGCATTGAGATGCAGCTTCGCACATAAGATCTCTATCTATCTTTTCAAGATCCTCTAGTTTTTTCTTTGAGCGCTTTTTCTCTAGTTTCTTTATATAATTTATTTTATTAAGATCAAAAAACTCCTTGCAAAGCGTCTGTATCTCTTCATCATAAGGCCAATTTTCCATAACAAGCAAAACTTGCTTACTAAACTTCTTTAAATTATGGTCTTTTATTACACTTAACGCAGTTTTTACTACATCCTCGTATCCATCAAATAAGGCACCAACAAGTAGATAATTATTGCGTTTAAATAGTTTATGGCAAACTATACTCTCAAGAGCAGACTTTCTCTGTTGAAAATCTTTAGACTTTAATTGTTCTCGCAGTATGTTGAAATGTTCTTTAGATTCTTTCCTAGTTTTTATATTAAATAAACACATATTAAACTCCTGGGGTTTATACTTTTGATTGGTAATTTTCGGATATATTATAGCATAAATGCAGAGATTATTTAAAGTAAATATGTTGCGCTCACACGCGTTTCTCGACATCTTCGATGTCTAGAAACACGCGAGCATTCGCCGAATGCTCGCTCATAAATAAAAAGATAGAACCTCTCTGACGTGCTAGCACGTCGAATCGGTCCTATCTTTTTATTTATGTGTGAGCGCTCGGCTCTTTTATTTCGCGTTAGTTGCAGATTACCTGCTCTGTCTCCTTATCGAAGATATGAAGCTTGTTAAGATCGAATGCAAACTTAACTACATCGCCAACCTTAGCTGTTGTACGTGGGTTAACTC
The DNA here is from genome assembly GCA_017381055.1 of Lachnospiraceae bacterium. Classification (GTDB taxonomy): domain Bacteria; phylum Bacillota; class Clostridia; order Lachnospirales; family Lachnospiraceae; genus SVEL01. The sequence goes on along the minus strand of JAFOCU010000136.1, from coordinate 2,994 downwards.
TTGCTGTACAAGAAACTCTTGCTAAATCGAAGTATAAGTAAACTTCTGCACCAAGTAACTCGTAGATTCTGATTGTAGCTTCTACTACGCTATCGCCTGCAGCATTAACCATGATCTCATCATCATGAATATCTTCTGGTCTGATACCCATAACAACTGTCTTACCGATGTAACCACCGTTAACTAAAGCCTTAGCCTTTGACTCTGGAACCTTAATCATCATATCACCGAATGATAACTTAACGTCAGAACCCTGCTCGATAACTACTGCATCGATGAAGTTCATAGCTGGTGATCCCATGAATCCAGCAACGAAAAGGTTAGTTGGGTAGTTGTATAAGTTGATTGGTGAATCACACTGCTGGATAACACCATCCTTCATAACTACGATTCTTGTACCAAGTGTCATAGCCTCTGTCTGGTCATGTGTTACGTAGATGATTGTTGTCTCAAGTCTCTGATGTAACTTAGAAATCTCAACACGCATCTGTACTCTTAACTTAGCATCAAGGTTTGATAAAGGCTCATCCATAAGGAATACCTTAGGATTACGAACGATAGCACGTCCCATTGCAACTCTCTGTCTCTGACCACCTGATAAAGCCTTTGGCTTTCTGTCAAGTAAGTGCTCAAGATCAAGAATTCTAGCAGCTTCATGAACTAACTTGTCGATCTGATCCTTTGGAGTCTTTCTTAACTTAAGACCGAATGCCATATTCTCGTATACTGTCATATGTGGGTAAAGAGCGTAGTTCTGGAATACCATCGCGATATCTCTATCCTTTGGCTCTACATCGTTAACCATCTTGTCACCAATCCATAACTCACCAGAGCTGATATCTTCAAGACCTGCGATCATACGAAGTGTTGTAGACTTACCACAACCTGAAGGTCCTACGAAGATAACGAATTCCTTATCCTCAATTTCAAGATTGAAATCCTTAACAGCTGCAAAACCGTTAGGATATACTTTACAAATGTTCTTTAATGATAAACTAGCCATTGTTTATTTCCTCCGAATTAATTTATTCACTCGCACATTTTTCGCGATATATGTATTCTAGACGATTTGGTCAAAAAAAGCCATATGATAATTACACAAAATAGCTTTTTCTATTTTGGTAAAATCGTCTATGGCTCTCTTTTTTATGTCATTTTGTACAAAATAGATCGTTATGTTTTGTATATATCTACCAACACAAGGTTTCCTATTTGCACAACAAAACTTATAACATTATTATTCCTCCCAGAATTAACATTATTCCCATTGCCAACTCAAACGCTGCTGTTGTGTTTTCTTCTGAAGTAATACATTTCCAAGGCTTCTTTCTATTGACATGTATTTTATGCATTTCTCCCACCTTACGCTTAGGACTTCCAAAACAAGACTTTTCTTTAAATTCGTATTCCTTACCCATATATGTATATACATACACAGCTTTACCTCTTTTAAATCTTATTCCTCTTCCACGCATACGGCTTACATACATATCTGTGCATTCTGCCATAACAGCATCATATGACATACTTTTTTGTATCTGCCATATCAGCAATATTGTCAAAATAATACTTCCTATCACTATTAATATCATTACACTTTACTCCATCCATTCCCCTATATTCAATCCCCATTGTAATTATCACTCTTATTTTCTTAAATATTGTCTTTATCTCCATTATTCTTCTATTTATACAAAAAGGTCACAACAAGAGAACCTTGCCGCAGCCAAATCATCATTTTTTTACTTTGAGCTATAATCCCCTTTTACAAACACCACCACATCTGACATCGCCACCACACCAGACGACTTATCCGGGCACATATACACACAGTATTTTCCTAATGTCATACCGTCTCCATATGCCTCACCTATTGTTAAGTTAACTAATTGCTGTCCTTTGACATATGCGTTGGCGCTACCTGAATACAACATTATCTCTGTTCCTTCATTTCCCACAAGGGTATTGCCCTTCTTAAGTGTCACTCTAGTATATCCACTAGCCGCAGAATTGCCAGACAGTCCCAAACTACTTATGTAGGATTCAAGATAAGACTTTGTGATGAGTGGGTCATTTACAGAACCAGGTTTCGCCTCTCCTGCTGCCCCAACTAGCATCCCTGCCTTAAATATCCCTAAGGAACCGATAACAACTATAATGAGAACAATAGCTATTTTTTTCATTTTTGGCATACTATTATTTTCCACTTCTGTTTTCCTCTTTCATACAGTTCAATCCGCATTTTACCACAAGGCACTATGCTGATACATCAATATTTCCACCTATATGTGGGTTAACAGATGTTTCGAGAATTTTCTTCATACCCTCGCCCATAGTTTCCATATTGTCAAGTGACTTACTAAGCATCGCTACACCAAAGTCTGTTTTAACCTCTGCCATACTCATTGCTGTTGATAATGATGCAATATCCATAATCTTACCTCCTTCTTGTGACCCTCACACTTATAAAAGTTCCACTAAAATTATATGAATCAGGCACACGCCCACGCCAAGTAACAAATATCCGTCAAAGAATCTTCCTTCCTCTTCCACAAATTCTGTTCTGTGTGGCTTCTTTAAAATTCTTTTAACATTCTCAAATCCACGATTCTTATTGCAAATACACTTATATACAAAATAAGCTATTAACAATCCTATGATAGCAATGACACCCAACGCTACGTATACATATATATAATCCGCAATACCAATCTTAACTTCAGTAGCCACTGGCTCCGTTGCACTATTTGCACTCAAATGAGATATAACAACACTAGTTCCATTTATAATGAAATGTGACAAAATGGACGGCAACAAACTACCAGTTGCATAAACCATAAATCCAAATATCACACCTATTGCAAATGCATATGAAAACTGATTGATATTCATATGAATAAGTCCAAATAACGCCGCACTAAGAAGTATAGCCATAAACGGATTTCTTCTCTTGTAACCATTAAATATAAGGCCTCTAAATATAAATTCCTCAAC
>JAFOCU010000135.1 GCA_017381055.1 Lachnospiraceae bacterium | reverse complement strand
ACAACTGTCTTCTCTCCATATTTTTTTACAAGATTTTTGACTTCAAGTGACATAGTATAGCCTCCTATTTTTCTCTCACTATTATTTATGAATAAATACTTACTTTTAAAATAAGTATGCATCACCACAATTGGCTTTTTTGGCGCGTTTATATCCTTCACCATCTTTTTTTGTAATAGTTTTATGTACGATGCCCTCTTTAGTGCACATACATAACTCCATTCTTCCCTTTTCAGTTCTAGGATGACGCATAATGCGTCCATAATCCTTACCTTCTATAGGTTCCTTGCTAAGGGCAATATACGAAAACTTCTCATCCTCATAAGGTACATCAGCTTCCTTTAATAATCTATGAAGCTTACCTCTCTGCACTCTTACAGTAAAATGACACCAATCATCCCCTGTCACTTTGCAAGTCTCCATATGAGGACACGGAGCGCAAACATAAGCACCCTTTTCTATAAGAAAATCTCGAATTCTTCTAATATTACTAAATCCAACTGGCGTACCTGGTTCAATAATAACCAGCATTTTCTTTGTATTTTCCCAAAGAAAACGTACTACCTCCATTCGATTTTCCATAGACATTTCATTTAATACATAAGAAGCAATAACCAAATCCGAACTATACTCCGCTTTAGCATCTTTAGTTCGTATTGCCTCCTCAACCAAATCTTTCCTTATATATGTAGCTTCCCTTAACGCATCATCTTCACTAGAGGACATAAGCTTCATTCCTATATTTTCCATAGCAGCTTCTCGCTCTAGACATATTATCTTATCTAGGGCAAAAAATTCATTAGCTGCAAAGGAGCCTCCTCCTGTACCAGCACCTGCATCAAGCAAGGTTCTTGGCACAAAATCCGACATTTGACATATATGTTCCAACGCAGTAGATACTGCTGAAAATGTTGCTGGCATTCTCATAAGAGAATAAACAGCCGCCTCCTCATCCTTATTTAGCAAGGATTTCCCCTCGCCACTCTCCTCCATATATCTTCTGCTAAGCTCTCTAGCACTATTAGACATAGCACTTAAATTCATTCCATCAATAAGCTTTTCAGATGCACTTTTTAAATAATTAGGTAATTCCATACGCCATCTCCTCCTAATTATCATAATTTATCTTTATGTAAAACAATACCTTCAAAAAAATAAAATTTTCCATACAATTTTATTACAATGAAGCATCAATGTCAACCTTGACAACTTCTTCTATTAGTGTATACTTAAAGTAGTTTAGTAAGCAGTAATGGAGGTACAGATGAACATATGGCATGATATCAACCCTGATAGAATCTGCCCTACAGAATTTATGGCAGTTATCGAGATATCAAAGGGTAGCAAAAAAAAGTACGAACTTGATAAAGAGACAGGTCTTATAATGCTTGACCGTATTCTTTACACATCTACACATTATCCAGCAAATTATGGCTTTATCCCAAGAACATACGGTGATGATAAGGATCCTTTAGACGTTCTTGTAATCTGTTCTGAGCCAATAGAACCACTTACACTTGTTAAGTGTTATCCTATCGGTGTTATGAAGATGCTTGATAATGGTATGGGTGACGAAAAGATTATCGCAGTTCCTGTCAACGATCCTACTTATAATTCATACACAGATATCGCTGAGTTACCAGCACATATCTTCGAAGAAATCAAGCATTTCTTCCGCGTATACAAGGATCTTGAAGGAAAAGAAACTCGTGTAGACGAAATCGGTGGTCCAGACGAGGCTGTTAAGATAATCCAAACATGTATCGGAAATTACAATCTTAAGTATGGCGCTCGTTCACCATACTAAAGAACAATATATTTAATATTGATTAGTAGCAAATACTTGCTCCGCTATACTTGATTTGAAGTATAGTGGAGCTTTTTCTTTAATAGATTTGTTTATCCATTT
>JAFOCU010000134.1 GCA_017381055.1 Lachnospiraceae bacterium | reverse complement strand
ACTCTCTTTACATTAAGCTGTGTAACACCGTTAAATACAACTACATCTGCCACAACCTCTACGTAATCAAGAGCATCAAAATCATCTATTCCAAGAGAATTCGGATCCCAAATCTTTGCATCTACAGTACCTGTTTTATCCTGTAAAACAGCTGAATCATACGGCTTACCATTCTTTGTTACCGCTGAAGTCTTATGCTTACAAAGATAAATATCTGCTATTTTCTCGCCTTCTCTAAAAGTCTCAATATACTTCATTTCATTTCCTCACTTTTCTACTTTTGATTATTCATATCTAAATCTATAAAACTCAAATTCATTTTATTAATTTATTTACACAAAATTCAAATGAATAATAACTTACATTCAATTTGAATTTTGTACTATTATAAGGTATATTAGAGTTAAAATCAAATAGATTGGAGTATTTTTTACTATGAATCCAAAGACATATAAAACTTTAGAATATACAAAAATTATAGAAAGGTTAACTGAGCTTGCATCCTCTCCTTTAGGTCGAGAAATGTGTGAGCATCTTGAACCATCTATCGATTTAGACGAGATAACCCTCCTTCAAAAGCAGACTAGCGACGCTTTATCAAGATTATGGAAGAAGGGCGCTGTATCATTTTCAGGAACTAGAGATATCAGAGGAAGTCTTAAAAGACTTGAGATAGGAAGTACTCTTTCAGCTAAAGAAATCCTTGATATAAGCTCTGTGTTAAATGTTGCACTTCGTATCAAACCTTTAGCGAAAATTTCCGACAAAGAGGATAGCGATGAATATGAAGATTCACTTGCGGATTTCTTTACAAGCATAGAGCCTCTATCACCAGTTAATAATGAATTGAAAAGATGTATTATCGCCGAAGATGAGATTGCCGATGACGCCAGCGCTAACCTTAGCTCTATTCGTCGTTCCATAAAGGCAACTAACGATAAAATTCATAACCTTATAAATTCTATGGTTAATTCATCTACTGTTAGAACTTATCTTCAGGACAATGTAGTAACTATGAGAAATGGCAGATATTGCCTTCCAGTTAAGGCCGAATACAAATCTTCTATGCCTGGTATGATTCATGACCAATCAGCTACTGGCTCTACTATTTTCGTGGAACCTATGGGCGTAGTTCAGATGAACAACGAATTAAGCGAATTAGCCATCAAAGAGCAACGTGAGATAGAAAAAATCCTTGCTGACTTAAGCAACCTCTTAGGAGAATATATAGAGGAAATTCATACAGACTTAATGGTACTTAGTCAATTAGATTTTATATTCGCTAGAGCAGCCCTTTCAAAATCATTAAAATGCTCCGAACCAGTTTTTAATACAGACGGTATTATTGACTTAAAATGTGCTAGACATCCACTTTTAGATCAGACAAAGGTTGTGCCTATCGATGTACGCTTAGGCGAAAACTATAATTTATTAGTTGTTACTGGTCCAAACACTGGTGGTAAAACTGTTTCATTAAAAACAGTTGGACTTCTTACACTTATGGGCCAGTCAGGACTTCACATCCCAGCAGATGAGAATTCTAGATTATCAGTATTTAATCAAGTATATGCTGATATTGGCGATGAGCAGAGCATCGAGCAAAGCCTCAGTACTTTCTCATCTCATATGACAAATATTATTAAAATTCTTGATAAAGCCGATGACAAGTCCTTAGTTTTATTTGACGAGCTTTGTGCAGGAACAGATCCTGTAGAAGGTGCTGCACTTGCTATAAGTATATTAACCTTCTTACACAATCTTAACGTTAAAACTATGACTACAACTCATTACAGTGAGTTAAAGGTATTTGCTTTATCTACTGAAGGTGTAGAAAATGCTTGTTGCGAATTCAATGTAGAGACTTTAAGCCCTACTTACCGTTTACTTATCGGTATCCCTGGTAAAAGTAATGCCTTCGCAATCTCTCTTAAGTTAGGTCTTCCTGGCTTCATCGTAGATGATGCAAAGAACCGCTTAAATGATGATTCTAAATCATTTGAAGATATTTTAACTGATTTAGAGGAAAGCAAAATTACAATTGAACGCGAAAAAGAAGAGATTAAATCATACAAGCTAGAAATCGAAGAGCTTAAGCGAAAGCTTGAGAAGAAAACTGAGAACCTTGATGACAGAAAGGAACGCATTTTAAGGGAAGCAAACGAGGAAGCTATGGCTATTTTGGAGGATGCTAAGTCATTTGCTGATGAAACTATCCGAAATATGAATAAGCTTAAAACTGGTGGCTCTGCCTCTGCTATGGAAAACGAGCGTCATAAGCTTCGCGAAAAAATGTCTGACACAGAGAAAAAATTAGTTCTCAAAAATAACAAGACACCAAAGAAGAAATATACTGCTGCCGACTTCAAATTAGGTTCAGCTGTAAAGGTACTTAGTCTTAACTTAAACGGAACTGTTTCATCTGTTCCGAATGCCAAGGGCGACTTATTTGTGCAGATGGGTATCCTTCGTTCTCAGGTAAATATAAACGACTTAGAGCTTATCGATGAGCCAGTTATCACAGGACCAAACCTTCAAAAGACAAGCACTGGTAAAATAAAAATGTCCAAGGGCCTTAGTGTCGCTACAGAAATCAACCTTATCGGTATGACAACTGCTGAAGCAATACCAGCCTTAGACAAATATTTAGATGATGCATATTTAGCACACCTTAATTCAGTTCGTGTAGTTCACGGACGTGGTACAGGCGCATTAAAAAATGCGGTGCACGCTCACTTAAAGCGTCAAAAATATGTAAAAACTTATCGTCTCGGAACCTTCGGCGAAGGTGACACAGGTGTAACCATCGTAGAATTTAAATAAATATATTTTTCAAAGTATATATTAAGCCGCTTAAGACGGAAATTTCAAAATGAATAAATATATGCATCTGAGTAGATTTCGTAATTTTCTTGTAGGTGCAGCGAAAAAAACGTAACCCCAATTTTCTACTGTTTGAGCACGAAGTGCGAGTTTAGAAAATTGGGGGTTAATATCGTCTTTGAGCGGCACCTACTTAGAAAATAGAAATCTGCGGTTAGCATATATTTACTCATTTTGAAATAATGTCCTAAGCGGCTTTCAATATGTTTACTTCCAGTCATACTCTCGCAACTGACCTTCTGTCTCCATACCAACGAAATCGTTCTGACGGAGCGCTTCGTAAAGTACAATTGCAACTGAATTTGATAAGTTGAGTGAACGTATCTCTGGATTCATTGGAATCCTAATACATGTCTCCTGATTATTTACTAGGATTGACTCTGGTATACCTGCGCTTTCTTTACCAAACATTATGAAACAATCATCTTCAAACTTAGCATCACAATATTTATTAGGCGCCTTTGTAGTTGCATAATATATTTTTGCATCTGGATTCTTTTCGCAGAAATCCTGGTAGCTTTCATAAACTACTACATCTAGCTTATCCCAGTAATCCATCCCAGCTCTCTTTAATGCCTTTTCATTTATCTGAAATCCAAGAGGCTCTATAAGATGAAGACGTGTGCCTGTCGCACAACAGGTTCTTCCTATATTTCCTGTATTTGCAGGAATCTCTGGTTCAAGTAATACTATATTTAACATATATTCTCCTTATTTATTCTTAGGTGGTTCCAAATATCTTCTTTCATCTTCGTTAATGATAACTCTATCATGTCCCTCTGTAATCTTTCCAATTACACATGCACATATGTCTTCCTTCTCTAGCTCATGGATAAGCCCCAAACCATCGGAAGTTACCATAAGAAGTGAACCTGCTGAAGGTATAATATATGGATTAATTCCAAGATGATTAGTAAGTTCTATAGTTTCCTGTCTCATATTAATCTTTTTAAGATTAACTT
>JAFOCU010000133.1 GCA_017381055.1 Lachnospiraceae bacterium | reverse complement strand
GTCATGAGCAGCCACTACCTTTTTAAAGTCATTGTCACAGCTCTTAATATACAAATTATACACTCTTGTAGCTTCATTAAATGCTTCCAAATCTTTATCTGTCAAATCCTTTGTATCGTTATCTAGATACATTTGTCTATAATCATAGTCTTTATCTGTTTCATCCCCATCAAATCTACTATTTGATAAACTACAACCACATAACATTAGCATACAAATCACTAAAATATATATAATCTTCTTTTTCATACCCTCATCCTTTTATCGTTAATTACCATTAATTATCGGTTTTTACATGTTCATGAGTAAACAAATGATCCTGACAATATTCATAATTCCCTTCACATCTAGAACAGAATCTAAACACTAAGCCCTCTCCATCATTCTCACTTCTTCCACAAATAGCACACTTATGCTTAGATATTCCTTTTCCTACATTCATATGCTTCTTAAACTGTGTCTTTCTCTTTATTTGTTTTGGTGTAAAACGCTTGCCATGTCTAGAACCAAAATAAAATAATGCAAAATTCAATAAAGCAATTACAATTGATGCGCATGCTGTTATACACATTTCCTTTGTTGTAGCATATAAAAACAACAATTCCATATCATTATATCTTGCAACTAAAAGCAAATTATTAACAAATTCATAGCCTAATAAAACTAAATCTACTATTGCTATCCATTTCATCTTTACAGGAATAACCATAAACAACAATACTTGCACATCGGGGAATAATGTAGCACAAGCTAAAAACGAAGTTAAATTTATATAGTATGTGCTTGCGACAATGCCAATTCCCCATCCACCTACTGCAGTAGTAACAAAATATATCAACATAGCTCCAACAGTCATAAAAAACCAACCTGAAAGCATATAAAGGTTATATTTAAATGTTCCCCAATATCTTTCCAACGCTATACCTATCCAACCATAAAAAAAGAACATAAAAATAACAAACACATCTAATTCCTGTGGAATTGTAAAAATCCATGTAAATAATCTCCAAACTTCACCTTCGCAGATTAACTTCGGACTCATAATAAGCTTTACATAAATCTCTGGCGCTACCTCACTTAACAAATAACCAATAGCATATGCCCCTAAAACATAATATATCAAATTGCTAATGGCAAATTTTCCAAATTTTCTCTCAAGTTTATTAATAAAACCCATAACAACCTCCTACTTACTCCTATTATTAACTTCTAAATCAACAAACAAGGTTAAGACTTAACATCTTAACCTTGTTTTATATCTTTTAATAATTATACCATAATATTTACAAATTTGGTGACAAATATGTAAAAATTACATTATATCCTCTTCAACAGACTCTTCATTTACTTCTTGTGTTTCAACAAATGTATCTTCTGTAGTAAATAACTCATCTTTCTGTGCTAATTTTTTCTTAACAATAACTGCCGCTATTATTAATGCCACCGAAACAACAAAGCCTACTATTGCAATTGTTGATACAACACCACCAACCTTTGGCATATACTTGTCAGTAATACTATTTACCACTTTATCTGCTGCTTCTTGTCCACCAAATACATCCTTAATAATATTAAGAACAACATTTATAGCTATGCTTATACCAAGCATAATGATAGATGTAATAATTCCTGCAATTCCTACATTTTTAAAGGCTTTATTAATATCCTTCTTATATACCACAAACTGAAGAGCAGCAAATACAGCTGTAACAAATATGCCAACAATAATAGCTTTTGTAACTGCCGATAATGCCCAATCTATAACCTTAGTTATTCCCTTTATGTTAGTTTCTTTCTTAATAGTAACTATCTGCTTATTGACCTCTACACTTGTCTCATTAATAAGCTTATCTACATCTTTTTCAATATTCGGAATAACTTCTTCCTTTAAAGCTTCCTTAGCTTCACTTTTAACTTCTTCTATATCAATATCTTTAAGTTCAACTGACTTTGAGCCATATACATTCTCCATCTGTTCTAATATAGGAGTAGTTACATCAATATTAAAATCATTTTGATATTGCTGTATTACACTATTATTCTTAAGCGCCTCTGCATCAATAACACTTGTAGAACCCTTTAACTCATCAAGAATATCATCAACAGCCTGTTCAGATACCTCTGTAACTACATCCATACAGCTATCCTTGACATTAGTTAAATCTACTTCTTTATCTTCTATTATAGAATCAACCATAACATCTGTTACCTCATTGATAACATCATCAGTAATAATCTTGTCAGCTAATTTATTAACGCTATCAACTACTGCATCATTTTCACTTGATGTGCTCTTAATAGACTCATTAACAACTTCTTGAACAACTTCTCCTATATCCAAGCTTTTGATAAACTCTTTAATGCCATTACCCTTAAGTACAGTACACTTTAAGGACACCAAAATACATGTACTAACAAGTATCGAAGTCAAGAAATATGTAAGTAAAAATCCCACAAAAGATCTTCCTTTTCCTCTATGCATATATAATTTCCTCCTTAAAATCACAAAAAATATATATTATAATACAATAAATACTTGTTTTTTACAAGTAAAATAATATATGTACTATTTGTATGAACATGTTTATTAACAACATTTTTCCCATTATTTATGTAAACTATGAGTTGTAATACCTTCTAACTTAGCATTATCAATACATTTCTTAAAGATTTTCCAAAAGCCTTGTCTTGTCATCTGTTTACCAAAACAGTTCATAAACAAAAAGCCTTCATCCTCATTTCCCTTAAGGAACTTATCTCTTCCAAGGTTTATATATGTATTCAATGCTTTATTAACACTCCAACCAAAAGGCACCGTTTTGTCTTTCTTCGAACCATGTATTGTGACATAATTATAATCTAAATTAATATCCTCAACTTTAATATTAATAATTTGTGTAACCTTTAATTCAGCATCGTAAAGCAATTCTATCATAGCTTTATCTCTAAGAGCCATATCATCATTATCATCGATGCTTTCAACAAGCTTTCTTACTTCAGCCTTTGAAATTGTCTTACTTCTTGTCTTCTCTTTTTCTACCTCCGGAACATTAACATTTTCGGTTGGTTCTCTTTTAACATATCCATTGTTTATCATACAGCGAAAAAATGTCTTTATAGAAGATATACATCTTGCAATAGTCGCTGGTGATTTCCCCTGCTTTTCCATATATAAAATATAAGAATTAATACTGGTTGCAGTCACCTTGTCCAATTCAACAATTCCTTGACTATAAAAGAACTCCTTCATAGCCTCCAAATCTCTTTTATAACACTCTAATGTGTTTTTAGATGCACGCTTAATAGTTGCCAAATAATTAATAAAAAATAAAATTTTGCTTTCCATATTATACCTACCATTATTCCTCAAACAAATATAGTTACAGTATAAGCAAAATCTATTATTAGCGCAATATAATTTTATGTAAACTTCTATTTTAATATATTAATAATTATAGGCAGATTAACATACGCCTCTAAAAAGGCTGTTCCTACAATAAAAACCCCCTCTATTCCAACTGACTTTAATACAGTAAAGATATGTTTATTATCACTGAATTTATTTTTTAGATTCATACCCAGATAAAAAGTATAGATATATAAAGGTATATATAAAAAATAATGCGGAAAAATAGATGCTATAAACAGCAACACTCCTCCACTGCCATATGATATTGTAGCAGCACAAATAAGCACAGCTATAACACCTCCCTTATATAAACATACTAATCCGTTAAACAACTTGCCTTTAGATGATAAATTAAATATAACTATAAATAAAACTTGAATTAAATACTTCTTAAAACAAAAACAAAAAAATTCAACCTTTTCTAAGGCTATTAAATTTACTCTCTCAAAACCATCAGTAAGATATTCTCCATAAATACATATATTATCAACATATTGATTTAAAAAAATATTTACAAGCATCGTTCCTGCCACAATTCCAATTAAAAATAAAACAAACAGACGATGACCATCACCTATGTTCATCGCCTGTATTTTATTTCTTTTCATTTTCTTAAATAACGACTCTATGCTAGCCATATATCTACCCCCTATGAACATATATTTCCTTTTAATATATGTTCATAGGACAAAGATATGAATATTATCTACAATATTTATTGTAATAAGTCATAATCGCAGATATAGTTTTACTATCTTGAATAGTTGAATTATACACCATTTCAACTAGTTCATCTATTGTAAATTCAACCACTTCTACAAACTCACCCTCATCTAAATGTTGCTGAGTTTTTTCAAGATCTCTAGCAATATATATCTCTATCTGTTCATTACAAAAAGCAATAGTTGTTCTTATAGTTATAAGATGCTCTAGATTCTCTGATCTATAGCCAGTTTCCTCCTCAAGCTCTCTTGCTGCACATACGATGCCTGGTTCATCCTTGCCATTTAAACCGCCTGCTGGAAGTTCGATTGTAAATCTATCTAAGGCATTTCTATACTGCTTAACCATCAAAATCTTTCCATCATCTTTAACTGGCAATACTGCAGCTGCACCATTATGACCTATAAAATCATAATCATGAACTTTCCCATCCGGACCTTGAACCTTATCTACATATATATCAATAATTGCACCTTTATACTTAAGTTCTCTACTTAATCTCTTCAATGGCTCCATAATACGTATCCTCTTTACTTTCTCTTAAAGCCTTCAGCCACACTAAAGCAAGCATCTGTAGCTTTGATAATACTATTTCTAAAACCGTACTCTTCTAAAGCTGACACCGCTGCAATAGTTGTTCCTCCTGGTGAACACACCTGATCCTTTAACTTTCCTGGATGTTCCTTTGTCTCAAGAACCATCTTCGCAGCACCAACCACTGTCTGTGCCGCCATCTCATAAGCAGCGTCTCTTGGCATACCATACTTAACTGCACTATCAGCTAATGCTTCAATAAACATGTATACATATGCAGGCGAGCTTCCGCTTACACATGTTACAGCGCTCATAAGACGTTCTTCTACAACCTTATATTTTCCAAATGACGCAAAGAACTTTCCTATTACATCCTTCTCTTCAAAACTAAATGCTGCCTGATCAAAACAGATACCTGTCATACCTTCACCTAAAAGTGCTGGTGTATTGGGCATAGCTCTTACAATTCTAGCATCAAAGCCTAACGCATCCTTTAATGAATCAACACTAATACCAGGTGCAATAGATATAACCACATGATCCTTTTTAATGATGTTCTCAATATTCTTAAGCACTGCAGCATAGAACTGTGGCTTTACAGCCAACACAATATACTTAGCAGAATTTGCAAGTTCTGCATTAGTAAGTACATGAGCAACTCCAGTTTCTTTTGTTACATTTTCAACTCTCTCTGAGCTTACATCTGTAAAAATCAAATCCTCCTTAGGAAATACATTCATTGATCCTTTTAGCATGGCATAACCCATATTTCCCATTCCAATAAATCCTATTTTTGCCATAGTTTTATCCTCCATAAGTCATTTATTATATGCAAAAATCGAGTAGGAACAATTCCTACTCGACTCTATAAATTATCTTAATTCACTAAGGAATTGTTCAATTCTTGTAACACCCTTGTCAATCTGCTCAACAGAAATTGCATAAGAAAGACGAATGTGATTTTCAAAACCGAAATCTGCACATGGAACTACTGCAACATTATACTCATCAATTAAGATTCTAGCAAATTCTGCAGCTGTTTCAATCTTATTGCCCTTGTATGTCATATTAAGTGTATCTGTTACATCAACGAATACGTAGAATGCACCTTCTGGCTCAAGTGTTGACACATATGGCATCTTAGCAAATCTCTCATACATATACTTTCTTCTCTTATCAAACTCACCAAGCATCATCTTAACTGTTGACTGATCGCCTGTTAAAGCTTCTACAGCAGCCTTCTGCGCAATTGAGTTAGGGTTAGATGTCTGATGACTCTGAACACTTCCCATAAGCTTAGCTATTTCCTCTGAAGATCCTGTATAACCAATTCTCCAACCTGTCATAGCATAACTCTTAGCAAGACCACTTACTGTAATTGTTCTCTTATAAATTTCTTCATTAAACGAAGCAATACTTACATGCTTCTTTCCATTATATACAAGGTGCTCATACATCTCATCAGCAACAACATAGATATCATTCTTAACTGCGTAATCAGCAATTGCTCTAAGCTCTTCCTCTGAATAAATCATACCAGTTGGATTACTTGGTGTATTTAATACAAGAGCCTTTGTCTTCTCAGTTGTAACTGATTCTAACATCTCTACATTAACCTTATATCCAGTTTCCTTCTCACCTCTTACAAATACAGGCACACCATCAGCAAGCTTAACGATTTCTGGATAGCTTAACCAATATGGTGCAGGAATGATAACCTCATCACCTGGATTTAAAATTACAGAAAATACATTTGTTAATGAATGCTTACCACCATTACTAATAACAATCTGTGATGGTTTGTAATCAAGTCCATTAAACTTCTTAAACTTCTCGCTGATTGCTGCCTTAAGCTCTGCAATACCAGAAGCTGGTGTATATTTTGTAAAACCGCTATTAATCGCCTCAATAGCTGCTGTACAGATATTATCTGGTGTATTAAAATCAGGCTCACCTGCGCCGAAACCTACTACATCAACGCCCTGTGCCTTAAGTTCTTTTGCCTTTGCTGTAATTGCTAATGTCGATGAAGGCTTAACTGCCATAGCCTTCTTAGATAATGTTAATGCCATAATAAGTACCACCTTAATTCTATGTATTCGCTTCATGCAAGTCTCAAACCACTCGCTAAAGCTTGATATATTATAATATAATAAAGTAATAAAGTCTATTTCTTTTTTATGTTTTTTATTAAACTTTCTATAAATCTAAATTATTCTTATCTCTTTTATATATTTCGCCATTTAAATTGTAAGTATTTTGCTGATAGTAGCTACTTGACTGACCATACGCATTTGATTGTTCATATCCACTCTGCTGACTATAATTAACATTACCAAAATTATCATTTTAAAAAGCTACATCATTATTATTTCTCTTTTTATCAGTCAATCCTTTAATAATAAATACAATTCCAAATACTGTTTTATTTGTTTTTGCAATACTTCCGCCTCTTCTATATTTCATAATCAAATACCCTTTATCCTTTCATATACCTTTATAATTAAATAGATATTTATTTTTAAAAACGGCCAGGCTACACCTGACCGCTTAAAACATACTGGAAATACCGTATTAATATTTATTTCGCATAATCGATAACTCTGCTCTCGCGAATTACGTTTACTTTAATCTGACCTGGATACTCAAGCTCATCTTCGATTTGCTTTGAAATATCTCTTGCCATTAATACCATCTCAGCATCTGTAATCTGATCTGGAATAACCATAATACGAACTTCTCTACCTGCCTGAATTGCAAAAGATTTATCTACACCCTTATACGAGTTAGTAATATCCTCTAACTGCTGTAATCTGTTGGTGTATGTTTCTAAAGTTTCTCTTCTAGCACCTGGTCTAGCCGCAGAAATCGCATCAGCAGCCTGTACAATACAAGCGATAAGCGACTCTGGCTCTACATCACCATGATGTGCCTCAACTGCATTAATGATAAGTGCTGATTCTTTATACTTTCTACAAAGATCAACACCGATTTGGATATGTGAGCCTTCCATTTCGTGGTCGACAGACTTACCAATATCGTGCAATAAACCAGCACGCTTAGCCTGTCTAACATCTACACCTATCTCACCTGCCAATAAACCTGACAAATGAGCAACTTCAATAGAATGCTTTAATGCATTCTGACCAAAGCTTGTTCTGAACTTCATCTTACCAAGTAATCTTACAAGTTCAGGATGTATACCATGAACGCCAACCTCTAAAGTTGCGGCTTCGCCTTCCTCACGCATCATTGTTTCAACTTCTTTTTGAGCCTTCTCAACCATTTCCTCGATTCTAGCTGGATGAATTCTACCATCTACAATCAACTTCTCAAGAGCGATTCTAGCAACCTCTCTTCTGATTGGATCAAAGCTTGATAAGATAACAGCTTCTGGTGTATCGTCAATAATAAGATCAACACCTGTCATTGTTTCAAGTGTACGGATATTTCTACCCTCTCTACCAATGATTCTTCCCTTCATCTCATCGTTTGGAAGCTGAACTACTGAAATTGTTGCCTCAGATACATGGTCAGCTGCACATTTCTGTATAGCGCCAACAACGTATTCCTTAGCTTTCTTTCCAGCTTCTTCCTTAGCTCGAGCTTCAAGCTCCTTAACTAACTTTGCAGTATCATGTTTAACTTCTTCTTCAACAGTTTGTAATAAAATTTCTTTTGCTTGTTCGGAGGTCAATCCAGAGATTCTTTCCAGTTCCTGTGTTCTTTGCTCATTAAGTTTTTCAACTTCAGCTTTAATCTTAGCAAGTTGTTCTTCCTTCTTAACAAGAGCGCCTTCCTTCTTCTCGAGCATCTCTGATTTCTTATCAATAGCTTCCTCTTTTGATAATACTCTCTTCTCATATTTCTGTAATTCTGCTCTACGTTCCTTAGTTTCCTTTTCAAGTTCATTCTTTGTCTTTAATGACTCTTCCTTAACCTCTAAAAGGGCTTCTTTCTTCGTAGCTTCTGCAGTTTTAACAGCTTCATCTATGATTTCTCTAGCCTGAGCTTCAGCGCCTCCTATCTTGGATTCAACAACTTTCTTACGATATGTAACAGCTGCAAACCATGAAATAATTGCAACTACAACACCTATCGCAATACACACTAAATGTTGTTCCACAGGAGCACCTCCCTATTTAATTTTAATTGTAAATATACAACATATAAATTTTATACTTTTTCTTAAACAATGTCAATAGTTGTACACAATTTTTTGGCAATTCAAACACTAAATCTTGTGTTTTTTTCCTCTTTCAACACAGAAACCACATCATCAAACATAAACCCTTTTCTAACAACAGACATTACTATTTTATTCTCCATTTGAATATCCATTTCAGGATTTATTTTTTTTCTAATATGCTTTCTAATAAGCTCCTTTTGAGCAACATTATTACTTTCAGAATCACTATATTCATCCACATCCGCAAATGCATTCTCAACTATATCTCTATCTATCCCCTTTACACGTAAATGCTCTTTTATCTTTATATAGCTTTTTTTATTAATATTATAAGTAATATATCTAATAGCATATTGTAAATCGTCTATATAACCATACTTACTCAAAAAATCTATAATCTTTTCTATAATATTTTCTGGATAAAACCCTTCTCGCAATTTATTACGCATTTGATATGAAGTCTTATCAGAATTCTTAAGATAATATAAAGCTCTCTCTTTGCCTCTTTTATACAAAATATCTTCTATACTTTTGTACTGCTCCTTAGATAAGAAATTTCCCTCTTGTATATTATATCTTCTTAATTCTGAAGGGTACAAAGCAATAGTAACATTACTTGTACCCTCCAATAAAACCTTAAACTTTTTCTTATTAAGAAGCACTACAGATAAAACCCTGTACTCTTCCATGAACTATTATTCCTCTTCCTCTTTAGCAGCACCACCTGCTCCTTCTAACTGAAAATGTTCACGAACAGCTGCCTCTACAGCTTCTAATATATCTGGATTTTGCTTTAAGAAATTCTTGGCATTTTCTCTACCTTGACCAATCTTTTCACCATTATATGCATACCAAGCACCACTCTTATTGATAACATCAATACTTGCTGCTAAATCAATAAGATCACCCGCTTTAGAAATACCCTCTCCAAACATAATATCAAATTCTGCTTCCTTAAATGGAGGCGCAATCTTATTTTTAACAATCTTAATACGTGTACGGCTACCAACTACATCGCCACCACTCTTTAAGGTTTCAATCTTACGAACATCCATACGTACAGATGAATAGAACTTCAATGCTCTACCACCAGTAGTAGTCTCTGGATTACCGAACATAACACCGATTTTCTCACGAAGCTGATTGATAAAAATAACAATACAATTGGACTTACTAATAACAGCTGTAAGCTTACGAAGAGCCTGTGACATAAGTCTAGCCTGTAAACCAACATGAGAATCTCCCATCTCACCATCAATCTCTGCCTTAGGTACAATAGCTGCAACTGAGTCTACAATAACAATATCAATAGCACCACTTCTTACCATAGTCTCTGTAATTTCCAAAGCCTGCTCACCAAAATCCGGCTGTGAAATATATAGATTATCAATATCTACACCAATGTTCTTCGCATAAACTGGATCAAGAGCATGCTCTGCATCAATAAATCCCGCAATACCTCCACGCTTCTGAACCTCAGCAACCATATGTAATGCAACAGTTGTCTTACCACTTGATTCTGGACCATAAATCTCTATAATACGTCCCTTTGGTACTCCACCAAGACCAAGTGCAATATCAAGGCTGATCGAACCTGTAGGAACTGTCTCTATATTCATATTACTTGATGAATCACCAAGCTTCATAACTGAACCCTTACCGTGCTGTTTTTCAATCTGTGATAAAGCGGCATCTAACGCTTTTAACTTATCATTCTTATCCATAACAATCTCCTTCCTAGTTGTCAAACATTTGTTCGGTTAGGTATAATATACACTACCCTATATCAAATGTCAATAATTTTAATCAAAAAATCGAACAAATTTTCTATTTTGTTCTTTATTTGTTTTACAATATTATATTAATATAGTTTGTGGGTAATAAATAGGACTTAGATTTATCATTCCATTATAAAAATAAAAAGAAGTGGACATAAAATCCACTTCAAATTTATCATTTGTACTTATCTTTGTCAAGTTTTACTGATTTTCTAGTAAATCCATTACCATTTCAATAGCTTCCTTTGTAGCCTGTTTTCTGATATGTGTTCTATCTCCATCAAACTTAAAGCTTCTGGACTCCACAATATCCTTATAAGCACATGCTAAATATACTAATCCAACTGGTTTTTCTAATGTTCCACCACCTGGACCAGCTACTCCTGATGTAACCACCGCCAAGTCACTTAAAGTAGCAGTTCTACATCCAATAGCCATTTCTCTAACAACTTCCTCGCTTACAGCACCATGTTTTTCTAAAGTTTCTTCTGAAACATTAAGATATTTCATCTTCGCCTCATTAGAATATGTAATAAAACCTTCATTGTATACTTGCGAAGCACCTGCTATATCAACAATTGCAGAAGCTACCATTCCACCTGTACAAGACTCTGCTGTAGAAATAGTTAAACCCATTTCAGCTAAAGTTTGAACAAGCTTTTCTTCTATACTCATCATTTTTTTCCTATCTTTACTTATTATTCTCTTTTAAAACTGCCTTATTCTTTGCAATATAATCAACCATAGAGATTACAGTAAGAATAAGAGAAACAACTATAAGTGCATTTCCTAAAATATCGTAAATTGGGAAATCAAAAATATACTCAACTATAAACCAATTTAAATCAAGTATTAACCAAATTATCATAATCATCTGGAATACTGTCTTAACTTTTCCCCAAATACTTGCAGCTATAACAATACCGTTATCTGCAGCAATTGTTCTAAAACCACTAATAATAAGTTCTCTACTTATAATTACAATAACAATCCATGCTGGAATTCTTCCAACCAAGCAAATAAGTGCAGCCGAAACTAATAATTTATCAGCTAATGGATCCATAAATTTTCCAAAATTTGTTACAAGATTGTGCTTTCTAGCAATATGTCCATCTAAGGCATCTGTAATACTTGCCATAACAAAAAGTAAAACAGCAATAAAGTTGCCCCATCTACCTAAGCAATCAATCTCCATAAATAAAACAAAAAATGGAATTGTACATACTCTTAAAACCGTTAATTTGTTTGCTAAATTCATAATACTTCTCCAATCAAATCATATTCATTTGCGCCTATAACTTTAACTTTCACCAAATCTCCGCTGATAAATTCTTCACCTGTATTAATAAAGATATTACCATCTATACCTGGTGCATCCATGTAAGTTCTGCCTACATATGCAGGCTCATTTGCAATCTTCCCTTCAACCATAACTAGAAGTTCACGACCTATCATGCCCTCTGATTTATCAAATGCAATTTCTTGTTGAAGTTCCATAATCTCATCGCGCCAATCACACTTAGTATCCTCGTCCAACTGATTATCCATCGTGGCCGCAGGTGTATTCTCTTCTGGCGAATAAGTAAATACTCCCAACCTGTCAAATTCCATTTCATCTACGAATTCCATCATCTCTTGATGATTTTCTTCTGTTTCTCCTGGAAATCCAGCTATAAGTGTTGTTCTTAACACTATATCAGGAATTCTATCTCTTAATTTATTAATTATAGCAATCAATTCATCTTTTGTAGTTCTTCTGCCCATACGCTTAAGTACTGCATCTGAGCAATGCTGAATCGGCATATCAAGATAATTACAAATCTTCTTTTCGTTAGCCATAGTCTCTATAAGTTCATCATATATTTCCTCTGGATAACAATACATAATTCTTATCATTTTGATTCCATTTATCTTACAAAGTTCTTTAAGCAAAATATGTAAAGACTTCTTTCCATATAAGTCCACTCCATAAATAGTTGTTTCTTGAGCTACTAAAATAAGCTCCTTAACACCTAACCCTGCAAGATATTCTGCTTCAGCTATAAGTTTCTCCATAGGAACACTTCTATATGTACCTCTAATCTTAGGTATAATACAGTAAGTGCAATGCTTATCACAGCCCTCGGCAATCTTTAAATGAGCATAAAAACCACCAGTTGTAACCATTCTGTTAGTATTAATATCTGGAAGTCTATTTAACTCTTCAAAAATCAAAGGCTTTTCACCCTCTAGAGCCTTATCTATAGCTTCTACAATCTTATCATAGGAAGCCGTTCCTAGAACAGCATCAACCTCTGGAATCTCTTTAATTATCTCTTCCTTGTATCGTTCTGCCAAACAACCAGTAACTATAAGCGCTTTAAGACTACCACATTCCTTATATTGAGCCATTTCAAGGATAGTTTCTATACTTTCCTCTTTGGCATCATTAATAAAACAGCAAGAATTAATAACTATAACTTCTGCAACTGTTTCATCATCAGTAAATGTGTGTCCATTAGCACCAAGCATACCAAGCATTTGTTCAGTATCAACAAGATTTTTATCACATCCAAGTGATATAAACATTATCTTCATAAACTGACTCCGATTAAATGAATTATTCTGAGATTTCTTCATCTCCTACAATCTTAACCTTGCTCTTGTAAAGCTCTTCAATAGCTATTGATAAAGGCTTATTATTCTTTACATTCTTTACAAGTGGAGCTTCTCCAGCAATAATCTGTCTAGCTCTCTTTGCTGTAGCATATACAATAGAGTATCTGCTCTGTACTACCGGCTGCTCGCCTGGCTCTACCTTGCTATTTACTACTGCCATTAAATCTGAATATGATGGATGTAACATAATTATTCTCCTTCCGAGAAGATCTTTGCGTCCTCTCTAAAAAAATTTATTTTATTGATATTCCTACTTACCTTTGAATGTTCTGCCTGGATAATACCATGAAGCTCTTTTACACATTCATCTAAATCATCATTTATAAGTAAGTAATCATATTTGTCCATATAAACTGTTTCCTCGCTAGCTCGCTTAAGTCTTGCTGCGATAGTAGCCATATCTTCTGTTCCACGACCAACTAATCGATTCTTAAGTTCCGCAGCTGTTGGAGGAGTTACAAATACAAGAAGTGTTTCAGGCATCTTTTCCTTAACCTTCATAGCACCCTGCATCTCAATTTCAAGAATAACATCCTTGCCATCATTAAGCATCTGCTCAACATAGGCCTTAGGTGTACCATAATAATTGCCTACATACTGGGCATATTCTATTAATTGATCATTTGCTATCATAGCCTCGAAATCTTCAACAGTTTTAAAGAAATACTCTCTACCATCCTGCTCACCAGTTCTTGGTCCTCTAGTTGTAGCTGAAATACTTAAAGCGTAATTATCATAATCACTCATAAGCTTTTTCATTACTGTACCCTTACCAGCGCCAGAAAATCCTGAAACTATAATAAGAATTCCTTTATTTTTCATAAAGACCTCCTATTCAATATTCTGTATCTGTTCTCTTACCTTTTCAATCTCAGTTTTTAAATCAATGCCTTTATTAGTAACCTCAAGGTCATTGGCCTTTGAAAGAATTGTATTAGCCTCTCTGTTCATCTCCTGAGCTAAAAAGTCAAGCTTTCTACCTATATCTCCACCTTGAGTAAGATCTGCTTTCATCTTCTCAATATGGCTTCTAAGTCTTACTAGCTCCTCATCAACGCACATCTTATCTGCAAATAAAACAACTTCAGTTGCAATTCTAGACTCATCAATTGATGTACTTCCAAGTAATTCAGCAACCTGTGCGCGAATATTATTTCTATATTCTTCAAACACCTTAGGTGAACGAACAGCTATAAATTCTACGATACTTATCATCTCATCTAATTTAGCGATAAGATCATCTCTAAGATGCTCACCCTCTGTGATTCTTGACTGAGTAAACTTTTCACAAGCACCATTTATAGCTTCTGAAATAAGTTTCCAAAGCTCATCCTCATCAGTCTCCTGTTCTTCCATTGTAAGAACATCTGGGCATCTAGATAAAGATAATACCGAAACATCATTATTTAAGCCAAATTTTTCTTCCATAAGCTTAAAATATGATAAATACTCATTAGCTAACTCCTCATTATACTTAAGACTAGCATTATTTTCCGATAAATCCTCATATGATACAAATATATCTATCTTACCTCTAGTGGCATACTTCTTGATTTCATTACGAATAGCGCTATCAAAGAAATTGAACACCTTTGGCATACGTATATTCATATCTAAATATCTGTGGTTAACAGATTTCATTTCAACGGTAACTTTTTTGCTTCCTACTGACGCTTCATAGCGTCCAAAGCCTGTCATACTTTTTATCATATATTTCCCCTTTAAACCAAATCGTAGTTGCTTTGTAACTACGAATATAATCATAGCTATGGCATATACCATAGCTAATCAATTATAGACCAATTTAAACCAAAAATCAAGATATTTGTTGATTTCTTAGTCGCTTTCAGCTCCTCCAACCATAGTCCAATAATAATCGTAAAGATTATCTCCCTCTTTACCAAGATAATTGTATACTGTACATCTTGATAAAACGCTATTATCTGGGAATGCAATCATACTATTTCTTATTGCCTCATCCTCAATAAGCGCTCTTGCTGACTCATTAGGTGTTGAATATGTAATATACTCAAAATTCATAAGTGCAATATCAGGGCGGCACATAAAGTTAATCCACGCCTCTGCTGCTTCTTTATTCTGACAATCCTTAGGAATAACCCATCCATCAATCCATACATTTGAACCTTCATCAGGAACAACATATTCAAGATTTGGATTTTCTTCCTGCATATAGATTGCTTCACCTGAATATATAACCGATAATGCCGCAGCATTCTTAATCATCTTATCTCTAACCTGATCAACAACATATGCTTGAACTATTGGTTTCTGACTAACAAGAAGGTCTGTTGCCTCCTTAAGCTCATCTTCGTTTAAAGTATTGATAGAATAGCCTAAATATGATAATGCAACACAATATGCATCTCTCACAGATGCCTGCATAAGAATCTTGCCATCATACTTCTCGTCAAAAAGAATTGACCAGCTATTAACCTCTTCATCAACCATTGTCTTATTATAGCAAATACCTACTGTTCCCCAACAATAAGGTACACTATATTTATTCTCCGGATCAAACCCCTTAGCGCTTTCTAAATATTGATCACCTATATGCGAGATATTTGGAACATTTTCATAATTAATCTCTGTAAGTAAATCATTTTCCAACATTTTCTCTATCATATAATCTGATGGACAGATTACATCATATACTCTCGCTCCCTTTGCAACGATTGTATACATTTCTTCATTTGTCTCAAACTCTTCGTAATGAACCTTGTATCCTGTCTCCTCTTCAAACATAGCTATAACTTCTGGATCAATATACTCACCCCAGTTATAAACATATACATCACCGATATAATGCTTATCATCTCTTAAAACAAAATATCCTAAAACACTTACAAATATTACAACAGCCATTGAAACAGATATTGTAAATTTATTCTTAAACATAAGCGATGTAAGACTTCTTCTTGACTTTGTTTTCTTCTTAGTCTTAGGTCCATAGTTAACTAAGAACAAGAGAACAAACACAGTCACGAAAAGAAGTGTCGATAAAGCGTACATCTCAGGTTTAATACCCTTTCTAACTTCTGTATAAATCATAGTTGAAAGTGTATTGATACCAGAACCTCTTGTAAAATGCGTAATAATAAAGTCATCTATAGACATTGTAAATGACATTAAAAATCCTGACAAAATACCTGGCATAATTTCAGGTAAAGTAACCTTAAAAAACGCCTGTATAGGTGTTGCTCCTAAATCCAGAGCAGCTTCATACATATTACTGTCCATTTGCTGAACCTTAGGTAATACATTTAGGACAACATACGGTATACAAAATGTTACGTGAGCTATGAGAACTGTTGAAAAGCTCAAAGACACACCCATACCAATAAACAAAAGCATAAATGCAAGAGCTGTTACAATCTCAGCATTAAGCATAGGAATATTTGTTATACCAACAATAATATTTCTTGTGCTCTTTTTCATTTTAACCATTGTCATACACGCAAGTGTACCAAGAACAGTTGCTATAACAGCTGATAACAGTGCAATAACTATAGTTGTTCTTAAAGCATTCATCATAGTGACATTTTCAAAAAAGTCTTTATACCAATGAAGTGTAAAACCCTTCCAAGTACCTAAAATCTTAGAATCATTAAATGAAGCAACAATAAGTACAAGAATTGGTAAATAAAGGAAAAGCACAATTAAAAATAGATAAAAACGTCTAGCGAGGTTTTTCATTTATTTGCCCTCCTTTACTTTTACTGAACTAGTCTCATCATCACCACTAAACATCATATTTACAACTATAAATATCATCAAAACTAATGATAGACCCGCTGCAAGATTAAGGTTATCTGCTTTAACCTTATTTTCAACAATATTTCCTATAAGAAGAAGCTTGCCTCCTCCTAAAATATCTGAAATAACGAAAGTTGTAAGTGATGGTACGAAAACCATAATAATTCCACTTGCAATACCTGCTTTACTAAGTGGAATAATAATTTTAAATAATGTCTGCCAGAAATTAGCACCTAAATCTCTTGCTGCGTTGATAACATTGTCATCAATCTTAACAAGAACGTTATAAATAGGTAAAACCATAAAAGGCAAATAATCGTAAACCATACCAAGAATAATGGCTGCTGGTGTATTAATAATATTAAAACCAGTTATACCAAACTTAGCTAAAAACAAATCCAAAATACCGTTAATATCGAGTATTGCTTGCCATGCATAAGTTCTAAGTAAGAAATTCATCCACATTGGTAAAATAAATACAAACACTATAAATCCCTGCTTAGACATGTTCATATTTCTAAGTATAAGTGCAAGTGGATATGCTAAAAGCAAACATATAAGTGTACTAACAACTGCTAAAACAAGGGATAAAATTAAAGCCTCATAATATTCTGGTCTAGCGATAGCCTTAATATTCTCAAGTGTAAATTTACCCGCTCTATCTGTGAAACCATAGTAAAGGATAAATAAGAGCGGAATAATAATAAATGCAGCAATCCATACAATATATGGACTAGCAAATAAAGCATTCTTCTTAACAGTCTTATTCATCTACTCCTACTGCCTCCTCATCCTCTGACTCAGGTTTATTCATAATCTGAATATTAAATGGATCAACACTAATTCCTACCTTAGTGCCTACTGGCCACATCTTTGTGCTCTGAACAAGCCACTCGTAACCATTAGCCATAACTTCCATCTCATAATGAACACCCTTAAAGATAAGGTGTGTAACAGTTCCGCTGATAATACCCTTCTCAGATGCAACAAGCTCAACATCCTCAGGACGAATAACTACGTCGACAGGTGTATTATTACCAAATCCCTTATCTACGCACTTAAACTTAGCACCAAGGAATTCAACAAGCTCATCTTCAATCATAGTTCCTGGAATAATATTTGAATCACCGATAAAGTCTGCAACAAAGGCATTCTCCGGCTCGTTATAAATTCTCTCTGGTGTACCTACCTGCTGAATATACCCCTGGTTCATAACTACAATTGTATCAGACATAGTTAACGCTTCTTCCTGATCATGTGTTACAAACACGAATGTAATACCAAGCTCATTCTTAAGTCTAATAAGCTCATACTGCATATCCTGACGTAGCTTTAAATCAAGTGCTCCTAAAGGCTCATCTAAAAGCAACACCTTAGGCTCATTTACAATAGCTCTAGCTATAGCAATTCTCTGCTGCTGACCACCACTTAAAGAATCAGCCATTCTATTTTCAAAACCATCAAGATTAACTAACTTTAATGCGTACTTAATCTTATCATCTATGTATGACTTTGGCTTATTCTTAATCTTCAAGCCAAATGCAATATTCTCTGCAATAGTCATATGTGTAAATAACGCATATTTCTGAAAAACTGTATTGAGATGTCTCTTATTTGGAGGAAGATCTGTAATATCCTGTCCATCAAAAACAACTCGTCCCTTATCTGGAGACTCAAATCCACCTATAATACGAAGTGTTGTTGTCTTTCCACAACCACTAGGACCTAATAACGTTAAAAACTCATTCTCTCTTATATATAAATTCAAATCATCAAGCACTGTATGTTTACCATATGCTTTAGATATTCCTTGTAAATCAATAAGCTTATTTCCCATTTCACTGTTCCTTTCTGTCGTACAAAGTGATCGATTGCGAAAATTAGGCAATCATAGTGATATTAACATATAATAATCAAAATATAAAGCAAAATTTTGATTTTTTTTACTTGTTTTCTTGACGATAAAAACTAGCTGTGTTAAGCTTTTCACATCAATTGAATGGAGTGAAAATTATGGCATTAGATGGATTAACTATTCATGCACTAGTAGATGAATTAAAAAACACTTTAAATGGTGGTCGATTACTAAAAATATCACAGCCAGAAAATGATGAATTACAGTTAACTATTCGTGTTGAGAAGGAGCAATATAAGCTCCTTATTTCTGCTGGCGCTTCCCTTCCTCTTATGTATATTACAGAAGGCTCTAAGGTTTCACCACTTACAGCACCAAATTTTTGTATGCTTTTAAGAAAGCATCTAAACAATGCCAAAATAATAGATATTTATCAGCCAGGTCTTGAACGAATTATCAATATAAAGGTTGAACACTACAACGATATGGGTGATTTATGCTATAAACTTATAATTGTAGAACTTATGGGTAAATATAGCAATATTATCGTTACTGATCTTGATGGCAAAATCGTAGATTCTATTAAACATATATCAGCAAATGTCAGTTCAGTTCGTGAGGTTTTACCAGGCAGAACTTATTTCATTCCTGATACAATGAACAAAAAGAATCCTCTTGAAAGCTCTAAAGAAGATTTTATAACAACTATTAAAAGTTCTAGTCTATCAACTGCAAAGGCTATATACACCAGCTTTACAGGTATTTCACCAGTCATCGGCGAAGAAATATGTTACAGAAGTACTATTGATTCTGAAAAGCCGGCAAATGTTTTGGAAGCTTCAGAGCTTGAACTCTTATTTTCCGCCTTTGATGATATTATGGAATGTATTAAATTAAATAAATTCCAGCCAAATATCATATATACTATAGATGGACAGGACTTAATTCCAAAAGAATTTGCACCATTTACTCTATCCCTCTATTCAGATGACAAATCACAGGTTACTTATATAGATTCAGTAAGTCAGGTTCTTGAGCAGTTTTATAGCAAAAAATCTGCCGTCACTAGAATCCGTCAGAAATCCTATGATATAAGACGTATAGTTCAAACTACCCTTGAAAAAGATTACAAAAAATATGAGATTCAATCTAAACAGCTTAAGGATACAGAAAAGAAGGATAAATACAAAATCTACGGTGAATTGATTACTGCCTTTGGCTATGGCTTAGAGCCTAACGCTACTTCTC
This sequence comes from Lachnospiraceae bacterium, assembly GCA_017381055.1. Taxonomy (GTDB): domain Bacteria; phylum Bacillota; class Clostridia; order Lachnospirales; family Lachnospiraceae; genus SVEL01. Next base: position 5,102 of record JAFOCU010000133.1, on the reverse strand, counting down.
TTGTAGCACAAAATTACTATGATAATAATAAAGAAATAACCATTCCCCTTGATAAAGATTTATCACCTATGGAGAATGCAAAAAAATATTTTGAAAAATATAATAAGCTTAAACGTACTGCTGAAGCATTAGAATCTATAATAATAGAGACCGAGGAAGAAATCTCACACTTAGAATCTATTATGAATGCTCTAGATATCGCAGTTTCTGAGGACGATCTAAAGCAGATTAAAGAAGAGCTTATCCAAGCAGGATACATTAGAAGAAAATCTTCTGATAAAAAAGCCAAATTTGTTAGTAAGCCTTTCCACTACGTATCATCTGATGGCTATGATATATTTGTTGGTAAGAATAATATCCAAAACGAAGAACTTACCTTCAAGGTAGCAAATGGTGGAGATTGGTGGTTCCATTCCAAAAGTTTCCCAGGCTCTCACGTTATTGTTAAAACAAATGGAGATGAGCTTCCAGATAATACTTTTGAAGAAGCCGCCAGATTAGCTGCTTATTACTCAAAAGGCCGCGAACAGGATAAAGTTGAAATCGATTATATACAAAGAAAGCACATAAAAAAAGTAGCTGGTAGCAAACCTGGCTTTGTTATTTACCATACCAACTACTCTATGGCTATTGAACCTAATATATCTACAATAAAAGAGATGGCATAAGCCATCTCTTTATTATACTACTCTTCTGTATTAACATTAATATTTTTAAACACTTTAGCGGTATCATATAAATACTTAATCTTCAAAACAGTAACTACCAAAGAAATAATTGTAGCTGCTAACACCATTAATGCAGCAAAATTTGCTACAGCCAACATAACAAATCCCGAAGCTAATGATAATGCAAGTGATATCAATGTCCACTTCCAAAGCACAAGCCACTTACGGCCTAATAAATTATCTATACCTCTTAATACTTCTGCATGTGCCATTATTTCAAAATAAATACTTACGATAGATATAACTGATGAAACCAAATTCACGGCTTGAATTAACACTGCTGCATTTGCTGGTATAAACAATACCGAAATAGTCACTGCTAAACTAATAAACAAGAAAATACCAGCTAATTTATATCTCTTATCTGCAGAAGATATCTTCATTAATATTAATCCGTATGCAAGCTGAGAGCCTAATATCAATAGAACACCCAACATACTTAATGCTGGTGATACTTTAGCAATTTCCTGATTATTCAAAAATCCACCTATAAAACTTGGAAGATTTATCCATAATAAAATATTAATCCAAAATGCAAGCATCGGAGCAATTTTAGACATTTTATCTCTTCTATCTAATTCATTCTTAGTCTTTTTCGCCATTTCTTCAGGCATAAATTCCTTATCCTTAACAAGATAGCAATCATAATGGAATCTACAAGATTCACACTTTTGATAACCTTTATCCCTACAGCACTTTGCCAAATCACAAGCACCAAACTCTCTATGACCCGGTCCTTCATTACAACCTGGACACTTTCCAGAAATCTTATAATCACATGCATCACATGATTTCCCACAATATGTTTCGTTCATATTAAACCTCCAATAATAACTTAAACATCATTGTATCATCAAAATCAATTATTTACAACTTAAATGCAACTTGAAGTGCTTTAGTTATTGCAGTACCTACTACAAAACAAGCAACTGCTTCTATTACAGCATTTACTCCCACCATTGCAAATACAAGCGCAATAGGATTAAATACTCCCATAGAAGTTGCCATATCTTGAATTGCAGGTGTGTTATAGTAAAATAACATAAGAGCTGTCATAAAAAATATAGTATTAAATATAGGACAAGAAAGATTTGCTACTGGAACAGCAAACTTTGACACTTTATTTCCCTTTCTCATTACTGAATATACAACACCTGTCAACCATCCACATAATACTCTTGGTATTATGCAAGTTAAAACTCTAAATACTGGACTAATATCAAGCATCATGGCTCCAAGAGGACTAGAAAAGCTTAAGATAAAGCTTGTAAAACCAAATGTAAATCCTAAAATAGCTCCTGCTGTAGGTCCTAAAAGTACTGCTCCAACTGCCACTGGAACTACTATTAATGTTATATCTAAAACAAATATTTTTAAATATCCAAGAGGCGTAAATGCCATAAGCATAATAATAGCTATAAGAATAGCTAACTGCACCATCTTTTTTGTGTTAAATTTCTTTTTATTCATCCCTATCATCCTCCTCTAACTAGTAAATCATCACGCTAACACTTTAATATAATAGTATATCAACCAATATTTTACAATAAATTTCCCCATAAAATAACTATTGTATTTAATTTTATGCAATTAACTCCTAGCGGAGATTTATTATCGTATAAGAAGGTTTGAAGAATTTTCCTACACGATAATAAATGGTTGCGACAGTAGCCACAACCATTTATTCACCCATACACTATATATTTTTTACTTATAATCATTTAACTTGCTAGCTATATATCTATCTCTATATTCATGCAAGAATCTTCTTTTAATAATATTATATCCAATCAATAAACCCACAAATCCAACTGTCAAGCCTACGATTGTAATAATAATACTAACTTTAGTATTTACAAAACCACACACACATGCAATCCAGTAAAACAATGAATATATAGCCCATAACACAGCATTAGCCATATTGAATTTCCTCACATCTGTGACCTGATCTTTTGTAATCTTGTCACCTGACCAAAAACTAACAGGTCTTCGACTAATAAAACATGAATAAGCCAACAACGAAAATATAGCTGCACATACAAAGTTAATTAATACACAAAACATCTACGCCTATCCTCTAATATCCTAATAGATATCTATAAATATCTTCATATCTTCTAGCTGATACATTCCAAGAGAAATCTGCCATCATAGCTCTATCTACCATCTTATTCCACTCTCTCTTCTTTCCATAGAAAGTATCCTTAGCATAACGAATAGTAGCTAACATCTCATGTGCATTGTAGTTAGAGAATGAGAAACCTGTACCTGTGCCAGCAAACTCATTATATGGCTGAACTGTATCTCTTAAACCACCTGTCTCTCTAACGATAGGAAGTGTACCATATCTTAAACTCATAAGCTGTGAAAGACCACAAGGCTCGAAAAGTGATGGCATAAGGAATGCATCACATGATGCATATACTCTATGGGACATCTCCTCTGAATAATAAATCTGAGCTGAAACCTTATTGTGATACTTCCAATCAAAATGACGGAACATATTCTCATACTTCTCTTCACCAGTTCCAAGAACTACAAGCTGTATATCATCCTGACATAACTCATCCATAATATATGCAATAAGATCAAAGCCCTTCTGATCAGTAAGTCGTGAAACACAACCAATCATAAACTTCTTATCATCTACATCAAGACCTAAATCCTGCTGAAGTCTTCTCTTATTAGCTTTTTTCTCTTTTCTAAATGTATCTACATTATAGTTTTTAGTAATATATGGATCAGTCTCTGGATTGTATGCATCATAATCTATACCATTAACAATACCTGATAAACAATTACTTCTAGCTCTCATAAGTCCGTCAAGACCCTCACCATAAAATGGTGTCTTAATCTCTTCAGCGTATGTATTACTTACTGTTGTAACATGATCAGCATATACAATACCACCCTTAAGAAGATTAGCATCATCATAATACTTTAACTTATCTGATGTAAAATAGTAATCAGATAAACCTGCTATATCTCTTACAGTCTTAATATCCCAAATACCCTGGAACTTTAAATTATGAATAGTCATAACTGACTTAATTCCTCTGTAGAATTCACCTTCTGCAAAACAATCCTTAAGATATACTGGAACAAGACCTGTCTGCCAATCATGGCAATGTATTACATCCGGTCTAAAACCAATAACTGGTAATATAGAAAGTGCTGCTCTAGAGAAGAACGAAAACTTCTCAATATCAGTTTTTGTATCACCATATGGTCTGTCTCCACCAAAATAATATTCATTATCAATCATATAGATTGTCACACCATCATGAACAACCTTAAATACACCTACATATTGACTTCTCCAGTTCAAATTCATGTAGAAATGTGTCACGTACTCTAATCTCTGTACAAATTCCCATTTCATACACATATATTTAGGCATAATTACTCTACAATCAAACTCATCCTTATTAAAACTCTTAGGCAAAGAGCCTACTACGTCAGCCAATCCACCTGTCTTTATAAATGGCGCACATTCCGATGCAATGAATAATATATTTCGCATTTGTATCCTCCTCCAAATTCTACATATAAATTAATAGTATTATATCAAATTATCTGAATATATTAAAGTAATTTTTTTAGAATTTCATATCAATTTTATTACATTTATATCATATTTATCTTTGTAATCTTATCTTATCAGATATAAGTGCTATAAACTCTGAATTTGTCGGTTTACCTTTTCCAGCATTAATAGTATAACCAAACATCCCTTCTATAGTTTCAAGCTTTCCTCTACTCCAAGCCACTTCAATTGCATGCCTAATAGCACGTTCAACCCTAGATGATGTAGTTTTGTGTTTTTTTGCAATCTCTGGATATAATATTTTTGTTATAGCACCAAGCATTTGCGAATCATTAACGGTCATTATAATAGCATCTCTTAAATACTGATAACCTTTAATATGAGCAGGAACTCCCACCTCATGAATAAAATCAGTTACAACAACTTCCAAATCCTTTTTCGCTATTTCAGGCATTTTTGTAATCATAGATGCAATCTTACATTGACTCCCAAGCATATGCCCTGGTGATTTAAGTTGTTTCATTCTGCACATTAATGACTCATGATCAAATGGCTTCATAATAAAGTAATTTGCCCCCAAACTAAAAGCATCCTCCGTTATTGCTTCTTGTCCGACTGCACTCATAACAACAAAGGCGGGATGCTTATCCAACGTATCATCCTTATTAATTTTTTCCATAACACTCAAACCATCAAGCTTAGGCATAATAATATCCAACAAAACCACATCCGGTTTTTCTTTCCTAATAACATCATAAGCCTCTTGTCCATTCTTTGCCGTTCCGACGATATCAATATCCTCATCTGTACTTAGCAAATCTGAC
>JAFOCU010000132.1 GCA_017381055.1 Lachnospiraceae bacterium | reverse complement strand
GCACAATGGTTTGTAAAAATGGAAGAAATGGCCAAACCTGCAATTGAAGCAGTTAAAAATGGTGAAATGAACTTAGTACCAAAACGCCTTGAAAAAACATACTTCCATTGGTTAGAAAATATTCGTGACTGGTGTATTTCCAGACAGATTTGGTGGGGACACAGAATTCCTGCATACTACTGTGATGCATGTGGTGAATTCGTAGTGGCAAGAGAAATGCCGGAAGTTTGTCCACACTGTGGCGGAACCCATTTCACACAGGATGAAGATACATTGGATACTTGGTTCAGTTCTGCATTATGGCCATTCTCAACACTTGGTTGGCCAGAAAATACAGAGGAAATGGATTATTTCTATCCAACAGATGTACTTGTAACAGGATACGACATCATTTTCTTCTGGGTAATCCGTATGGTATTTTCTGCTTACGAGCATACAGATAAGTCACCATTCCACACTGTGTTTATTCACGGTTTGGTTCGTGACTCACAGGGACGTAAGATGAGTAAGTCTCTTGGAAATGGTATTGATCCACTTGAGGTTATAGATAAGTATGGTGCAGATGCTCTTAGATTTACACTTATTACAGGTAATGCACCTGGTAATGATATGAGATTCTACTGGGAGAGAGTAGAGGCTTCTAGAAACTTTGCAAATAAGGTATGGAATGCTTCAAGATTCATTATGATGAACTTCCCAGAGGATGGTATTAAGGATGTTCCTGTATCTGATCTTACAGATGCAGATAAGTGGATTCTCTCTAAGTGTAATCAGCTTATTAAGGATGTAACAGAAAATCTTGATAAATACGAGATGGGTATCGCAGCAGATAAGCTTAACTCATTTATTTGGGAAGAGTTCTGTGATTGGTACATTGAGATGGTTAAGCCAAGACTTTACAGTGAAGATAATACAACAAAGGCAGCAGCTCTTTGGACACTTAAGAAGGTTCTTATCACATCACTTAAGCTTCTTCATCCATATATGCCATTCGTTACAGAGGAAATCTTCTGTACACTTCAGAATGAGGAAGAGTCTATTATGGTTTCAGAGTGGCCAGTATATAGTGAGGAGTTCAACTTCGCTAAGGAAGAGCAGGCTATCGAGACTATAAAGGAAGCAGTTAGAAATATCAGAAATGTTCGTGCTGAGATGAACGTTCCACCTAGCAAGAAGGCTAAGGTATATGTTGTTTCAGAGGACGAGACAGTTAGAAATATCTTTGAAGATGGTAGAGTATTCTTTGCAACACTTGGTTATGCAAGTGAAGTAGTTGTTCAGGCAGATAAGAGTGGAATCGCCGATGATGCAGTATCAGCAGTTATTCCACAGGCAGTTATCTATATGCCATTTGCAGAGCTTGTAGATATCGAGAAGGAAATCGAGCGTCTTACAAAGGAAAAAGAAAAGCTTACAAAGGAGCTTGCTCGTGTAAACGGAATGCTTGCAAATCCTAACTTCGTAAATAAGGCACCAGAGGCTAAGTTAAATGAAGAGAAGGAAAAGAAGGCTAAGTACGAGCAGATGATGGCGCAGGTTGAAGAAAGACTTGCACAGCTTGGTTAATAGAGAAGTTTGATAATTAGGTTACAAGTGGATTTATATATGCTTGTAACCTAATTTTGTTAAAAATAGTTTAGGTAAAGATAAGAATTGGCGAGATAGAAGGGAGAAAATGATGGAAATTAGAACTAAAAGATTAGGAATATGTGCTACAGCAATTACTTTAATTTGGACAATAGTTAACTATATATTAGGACATACATATGGGAAAATTATTGGAATAACAGATTGGGGTGGAGACGTAAGTTATACTTTTGGTTTTGGTATAGTATTGAAGAAAACATGGCCATTATCTTCAATAGATAACCCAATTGAATCAACTACAAAGGTTGTTATATCTCCCCTGTTTTTCTGTGTGACTGCATTATTGTTGTGGATACTATTATTTACAATATTTTGGGTTATTGATAAAATTAAGAGTAAGAAAGCAAAAACGGAGAATATCTCTAGGGGTGATGAATAAATGGGATTAAGATTAAGACAATATAAGCCATGTGATGCGGATAATATCGTAAGTTGGATAAAAGATGAAGATGCATTGCGTAAATGGAGCTCTGATAGATTTGGTGATTATCCTATTTCTGCTGAGGATATAAATAACAAGTACTTAGAGAATAATGGTGACTGCAAAGAAGAAGATAACTTCTATCCGTTGACTGCATTTGATGAAAGCGGTGTAGTAGGTCATTTAATTTTACGATATACCGATGAAGAAAAGAAAGTAATTCGTTTTGGTTTTGTAATAGTAGATGACTCAAAGAGAGGTAAAGGCTACGGAAAGAAAATGCTTACTCTTGCTATAAAATATGCATTTGATATATTTGGAGCAGAAAAGGTTACTTTGGGAGTATTTGATAATAATGGTTCGGCATATTACTGCTATAGAGCTGCCGGATTTGTAGAAACTGGCGACGAGACGTTTTGTGAATTGTTTGGAGAACAGTGGCGAATAGTTGAGATGGAGATAAGGAAAGGGATTTAATATGAAAAGTAGAAGTGTGGCTAAAATTTTATTTTATATTGCTATATTATGTTGGATTGTATATTTCGCATCTGGTATATATGCATTTTTCTTTGGTTCGAATTCTGGTGGAGGATTGCTTTATCCTACAAGAGAATATGGTATAGATGCTTTAATGCATACATTGTTTTGGAATTTGCTTACATTCTCGATTATACCAATATTACCG
>JAFOCU010000131.1 GCA_017381055.1 Lachnospiraceae bacterium | reverse complement strand
CTCATCTGGCATCTTGCCACCATAAACCTCTTTATAATGACTTCTATACTTATCTGCACTCTTTCTTAAGTACTTTCCTAAATGTCTTATATCTACTGACTGTCCACCATACTGGCTACTTGCAACAGCTGAAATAATCTGTGTCATAACTGTACATGCTACCTGGAAGCTCTTTGGACTCTCAATAAGCTTTCCATTCATAACTGTACCATTATCAAGCATATCTCCAATATTTATAAGACAACAGTTAAAAATACTCTGAAGGAAATAATCTGCATCATGGAAGTGAAGTACACCCTGCTCATGAGCTCTAGAAATCTTCTCTGGTAAAAGAACTCTCTTTGTTAAATCCTTAGATACCTCACCAGCGATTAAGTCTCTCTGTGTAGATGCTACGATAGCATTTTTATTAGAGTTTTCCTCCATTACATCCTTATTACTATTCTTGATAAGGCTCATAATAGAATCATCTGTTGTATTCGCCTTACGAACAAGCTCTCTTGTATATCTATACTTAATGTAAGCTTTTGCAAGGGCGAACTTCTTTTCAGCCATAATCTTCTGCTCGATTATATCCTGAATATCCTCTACATGCATTGTCTTAAGTCCTCTTGACTCAATAGATGCTACGATATTGTAGATTTTATCTTCGCTAATTCTTTCTCCCGGATCAACACCCTCGTTTGCCTTCTCAATGGCAATGGCTATTTTATTGCGGTCATATTCTACTTCTCGACCATCTCTCTTAATAACCTTCATTACTCTTCTCCTTCTCTTTGTGGTTAATATATATCTATGTTCCTTATGTTATATATTATCAGTCGTGGAAACTCAGCCTTTCTTTCGGCTCATTTCACCACGCTACAAATTATAGCACTCTAATTCGCATTTGTCTACCAAATATACCAATATTTTTATTTTAAAACACAAGATATTGTGGTTCGCCCTCATTTCAAGAAAACCCTTATTTTATAAGGATTAGAGCATTTGTCAAGTAGTTTTATACATATTTTTTTAGTTCTTTTTTACCATATTAGTTTATTTTTTAACACAAGATATAGGATGACATTACCATATTACTAACATCCATCCCAAGGTCTGTAAGCCTTATATTTTCGCCATTTTGCACTAACAAACCATCTCGAATATGTTTTTTTGTTATACTACCATATATTGTGTTAAAGTCTTCACAAAATTCTTCTTCAAATTTTTTGACAGAAACACCTTCTACCATACGAAGCCCCAAAAACATAAATTCAGCCATTTTATCTTCTTTTGTAAGCACCTCTGTTTCTGCCTCTTCCTCACATGAATTAGGTTTTTCTTCTATGTGTATATACTCTTGTATATCACTTATGTTTTTCATACGTACACCATCCATACAAGATGCCGCACCTATGCCTACTCCTATATAATCCTCTCTTTTCCAGTATGCCACATTATGCCTACACTCATATCCCTTCTTAGCATAATTAGATATCTCATATCTATAATATCCATTTTCTTCCAAGATTCTCTTGGTCTCATAATACATATTCCTCTCTGTATCTTCATCTGGAAGCCCTGTACTTTTACCTTCTCTCTCAAGATTTTCTATTGTTTCATAAAGACATGTCCCTTCCTCTAATATAAGACTATACGCAGATATATGCTCAGGACCAAGCCCTATAACCTTGCACAAGGTATTCTTATAAGAATCTAATGTTTGGTTTGGCAATGCACTCATTAAGTCAATATTTATATTATCAAAGCCAACTTCTCTAGCTTTACTATATACCTCTAAAAAATCATCATAAGTATGTATTCTACCTATACTTTTTAATTCCTCATCATTAGCTGATTGCAATCCTATACTTATACGATTAATACCTATTTCTTTATATTTCTTTAACTTTTCTTCATTGGCAGTACCTGGATTACATTCAATAGTTATTTCGGCATTCTCTTCTATTTCAAATGAATCCTTTAATTTATTCATAATTTCTTCTATATATATTCCTTCTAATATAGAAGGTGTTCCTCCACCAAAAAAGATAGATGCTACTGAATTATTAACACCCTTTCTTCCGTACTTTCCTCCATGATACTCTATCTCATTAATAAGAGCTTTCACATATTTATCTATAGTTTCTTTATCTGATGGTCCAGACAAAAAATCACAATAATAGCATTTCCTTATACAAAAGGGTATATGTATGTAAATAACCATAGTTTTTCTCTCCTTCTAATCTTTGGTTCTATTATTATTTTATTACTCTATGCAAAATCTCAGCTAATACCTCCATGGAATTCAATTCCTCCTGTAATGTATTATTCTGAGCTCCAGCTTCAACCAAAACAGACTTTGGCCTTAAATGTTGATTATACTGATATGCATCAATATAATTCTTTCTTGTATATTCAGGATAACACTCCATCGCCGCAAGCTTTAATTGAAAACTGAATGCCAAATTATCCTTCTTATATCTATTATATAGATAATCTATATCCCCTGACGCACTACTCCTACTTACTCCATTAAAAAACATTATTTTAGCCACTTCTTTTCCATCTACTGTTGTAACTAGCTTATCAGCGCCTTCCTTTAATCCATCCCTATGAAGATCTATCACTACTTCTATTGTAGGGTTATCCTCTAGAATCTGTGTTATAGTCTGTTCCGCATAAGTATAAGCTTTTGATCTATCAAGTACTCCATCCTTAATATCAAACTGTTCTTTACAATGTATTACATTATATCCGTATTCCTCTGACAAAAGCTTGCACAGATAATCACCAACGCCAACTATATTTGTTTCAGGCTTTCCTTTCACAGAATCTACAAATCCCTCTTGAGAATGGGTGTGATATACAAGAATTTGTGGCTTAGAATTATCCTGCTTCAATGTCATATCTTTTCCTAACATCTCGCTTCCATTTAGCTCTTCTTCTAGCACTTTTGCTCTTGCTGGAACCACATACAACTTACTCATGAGAAAACTAAAATCCGTTAATTGCTCCGTTGTATATCTTATACCCTCCTTAGAAACCGCAGGTGGTGTATAATCTTTCAAACCATCTCCAATAACAGTTTCTGCAGCTTCCTTATTTGCTGATATATCACTTCCATCTACTTCATTCTCTTTGCTAGAATCGTCGTCTTTCCCACTCACTAGCATTGTATCATCATTATGCCCATAAGTATATGAAGGATCCGAAAAAACAACCTGAATTTTCATATTTTCTTCTTCCATATATAAGTATAAATTACTATTTCTATTTATAATAGTAGTAATACTTTTATCTTTTCTAGATATATTTTCATATTTTTTTATACTATATCCATCTAACAATGCCAACTTATACATCTTTAATAATACTTCTTCGCATTTCTTAGCAACTATATTCTTGTAATTTACAACTTTATCCATTTTAAAACATATATTTGTCACTATCTTAATCACTATTAGCCCTATAATTACTATCCACATTCTTACAATATGCTTATTTTTCTTTCGTCCCCTATTCCTAATTACTCGTAAATACATAAGGCTTCCTCCATATTATTTCTATCTATAACATATGAAAAACAGCCTCTTTTAATTCCTTAGCTTAACGAAAAAACAAGATTAATACCATAAGCTACTGTTTCTGACATAAATCTTATACTCTCATCAATATCCTTTGGCGTGACAAACATATCTGCCACTCTAGGTTCTAATAACTCTCTTACCAACTTATGCTTTTCCGTATCATTAAAGGATTTTAATACCTCAAAGCCTCCATTTCCCTTCATATCTGGTAGTTCTGAAAGCACCTTAATTATTTCATCCATAGTATCACTTACGATAGTAGCTGCATGAATAACCGTAGGAATACCTATAGCAATCACCGGAACACCTAAATTTTCCTTATCTATACCCTTTCTATGGTTTCCTATACCTGCACCTGGATTTATGCCTGTATCAGCCAATTGAATAGTACTACTAAGCCTCTTAGTACTGCCTGCTGCCAGAGCATCAACACAAATCACCACGTCAGGTTTAATCTGTTTAGCTATCCCCTCCACCATTTCTGCTGACTCCATTCCAGATTGTGCCATAACTCCTGGAATCATAGCCGATATTCCTTTACTTTTACCATGATTATTCTTAAGCATAAAAATATGCCTTGTAACATCTAAATTTGCTATAACATATGGTCCTAAGGCATCAGGGGTAACATCCTTGTTTCCCAATCCCACTACAAGCACAGACAATTCCTTTATTTCTTCCTTCTTCCTAACAGGTAGCATATAAAACAACTCCCTAGCAAGAACCTTACCTAACTGTTTTTTTCTATCTGAATCATAATCCTTATAGTCAAATTCTATAGCTTCTATGGTCACATATTTCCCCATAGGTTTCCCCATAATTTTAGCGCCTTTAGGGCTTACAATTTCCACCTTTGTAAGCTTTACTCCATACCTTTCATCATACTTTTCGTAAACCTTAACACCGGAAATCTCCGTATCATCGCCCTGAAAGCGCTCTTTATTTTCCACAGCTAAATCTGTGTGTATATTAAATTTATCAACCATACCTTTCACCCCTCTTTTTTTATTAGGATGAGCAGATATATATCAATTTATTCAATCACATTATGTAGTAGGTGCTTTTCTTAAAACATCTTCAATCACCTTCATAAACTCTGGCTCATTAAGTAACTCATGACGCATACCCTTATACAACTTAGAAACCGTGTTTTTATAACCAACCTTCTTTATTATGTCAACCGACTTAACGAAAGTTTCTCGTTTAAGAATACAAGGATCATCCGCTCCATTCATAATAACAATGCGCAATTCTGGGTTTTTCATTGCCCAACCTCTTCTAGAATATGCCTGACACATAAGTTTACATAATGTTTTATATCCATTGATAGTAAAAGAAAAACCGCACTTTGGGGTCTTATTGTATTCCTCCACAACCTTCATATCGGAACATAACCAAGAAAACGGTACTCCTTCTTTTTCATACGCCTTATTAAAGTTACCTAATACCAATTTATCAAGCATTTTACTAGTTTCATGTTCATCTATAAACAATGACATAAATTCTGCAATAGCCACTCCCATAGATCTTAACGGATTAACAGAAGGACAGCCTAACAAAACTAGCATATCGATATCCTCATCATATTTCTTCGTATATGCTCTGGAAAGTAAAGCCCCCATACTATGACCCATTAGAATCACTGGTAAATCAGGAAAATTGTTTTTTATGTAAACCGTTACCGCATGTAAATCTTCAACCATAAGGTCGGCTCCATCATCTCCAATATAACCTAAATCCTTTTCAAACTCTACATTCTCTCCATGACCTCTCAAGTCACTTATAACGCACACATACCCCATCTCTGTAAATATGTTAATTACTTTATTATATCTCTCCTTAGTCTCACACATTCCATGAGCAATCTGGATAACTCCTTTTCTAACTGCTGTCATCTCTGGCAACCATACCTTCGTGACAATAGGTAAATCTTCTAAAGTTTTATACTTTTCATACTCTGACATAATATAATGTGTCCTCTCTATTTCTTTAATACATTTAGCCTACTCATATATCCAGCTGCACATATTTTCGTACACCTTTAAATTACCTTTTCCTACCCCAACAAAAATATCTGGCTTTATAGCCCCATGAAAATCCGAACCACCAGTCATCTTAAGATTATGTCTTTTAGCAATCTTATCTAAAAAGTTATCATCTTCCACTTTATTCAAAGCATAACGCCCTTCAATGCCTTCAAGTCCGTGATTTTGTAACATCACAATCACACTTTCCAATCTATCATAAGGCATCTTATAAAGCAATGGATGTGCAAGCACTGGATGTCCTCCAGCTGCTTTTATTATATCAATAGCTTCAAATGGAGAAATCTTAACTCTAGATACATAACATGGACATCCAGGATTTAGATACTTATTAAAAGCCTCATCCTTATCAGCCACATACCCCTCATCTATCATATACTTTGCAAAATGAGCTCTAGTTATAGACTTAGAACCAAATCTTTCTAGCATAATATCCCATGTGATATTAATTCCACACTCATTAAGTTTCTCAATCATTTTTAAATTTCGATTATGTCTGCTATCACGACATACAGCAACCTTTTCGCAAAATCCTTCGTTTACATAATCCACATTAAGGCCCAATATATGTAGGTCTGAGCCCTTATAATCAGCTGACAATTCAATCCCCGGTATAACCTTTATGCCATACTCCTCTCCAGCCTTTAATGCTTCCTCCACACCATCCACTGTATCATGATCAGTCAATGCCATAGCCACTAACCCTGCATCTGCTGCTAGTTTTACTACTTCTCTTGGAGAAACAGTTCCATCTGATACATAGGAATGAACATGAAAATCCACTCTCAAATTATTATCTTCCATCTACTTAATATCTCCTGCTGTCATTGGTTCAAAAACCCTACTTTTCTTTACTTTATTCTCCTTAGAGTGAGCCTTTGCCCTATCTATAGCCTCCTTACAGAAATAATCCTGTGCTCCCACAGGCTTCTTTCCACGTCTATCAACCTTCTTATAAATCGCATCCTTGCCCATCACATGAGACTTCATATTATCAGCAAGCTGAATATCAAGGATATGAATAATCTCCTTCTTAAGCTCAGCCTTCTCCACTGGGAATAATATCTCCACACGCTTGTCTAGATTTCTTGGCATCCAGTCGGCACTTCCCATATATACCTCTTCCTTACCACCATTACAGAAGTAGAAGATTCTACTATGCTCTAAGAATGTTCCTACAATAGAACGAACCGAAATATTTTCACTTAAACCAGGAATACCTGCTCTAAGACAACAAATACCTCTAACCACTAAGTCCACCTTAACTCCAGCCTGACTAGCTTCATATAATAAACTTATAATTTTCTTATCACAAAGAGAATTCATCTTTGCCTTAATAAACGCCTTTTTTCCAGCCTTAGCATTAGCTGTTTCCCTCTTAATAAGAAATTCAAATCTATCTCTTAACCAAAGTGGTGCCAAGGATAGCTTATTCCACACTTCCGGCTCAGAATAACCTGATAACATATTAAATACAGCCGTTGCATCCTCACCTATCTTCTTATTACATGTAAGGAGTCCCATATCTGTATAAAGCTTAGCTGTGGCATCATTGTAGTTACCTGTACCAAGGTGAACATATCTATTGATACCATCACCCTCTTTTCTAACTACAAGAGTTATCTTACTATGTGTCTTAAGACCCTTTAAACCATAGATAACATGACAACCAGCCTTTTCAAGCATCTTTGCCCAGTTAATATTATTTTCCTCATCAAAACGTGCCTTAAGCTCCACAAGAACTGAAACCTGCTTACCATTTTCTGCAGCTTCAGCCAAAGACGCGATAATAGGAGAATTACCACTTACTCTATATAATGTCTGCTTAATAGCCAATACATCCTTATCCTTTGCCGCCTGCTTAACAAACTGTACTACAGGATCAAAGCTCTGGTATGGATGATGAAGCAATATATCCTCTCGTCTAATAGACTCAAATATACTCTCTTCTGGATTAATGCTTGGATGGGCCTGTGGAATATATTTCTTATCCTTAAGATGTTCAAATCCATCAATTCCATACACCTTCATTAAAAATGTCAAATCAATAGGACCATTTATCTTATATACATCCTCTTCCTTTATATCAAGCTCCTTCTTCAAAACCTTGAGAAGACGCTTATCCATATCCTCTTCAACCTCAAGACGAATTGCCTCACCCCACTGACGCTTTTTAAGCTGTTTCTGAATCTCCTTCAAAAGATCCGCAGCATCCTCCTCGTCAATAGTCAAATCCGCATTACGCATTACTCTATACGGATGAGCACAGATAACCTTATAATTTAAGAATAACATATCAATATGTCTTTCTATTATCTCTTCAAGAAGTATAATCGTAGTTTCACCCTCTACAGATGAAGGAATCTGAATAAATCTTGGCAAACCTGAAGGGACCTGAACTGTAGCAAACTCCAATTCCTTCTCCTTCTTTTCTTTACCTTTATCTTTATCTTTTTCTTTCTTGCCAATATCTTCCCCTGGCAATTCTTCCTTTGCCTTCTTCCTTAAATCATCTGCCTTCTTTTTAAGACCATCCTCTCCTTCAAGCAACGCACCGATGTTAAGATATTTATTTCTAATCAAAGGGAATGGTCTAGATGAATCCACCGCCATAGGAGTAAGCACTGGATAAACATTTTCCTTAAAATATTTATCCACAAAGTCCTTCTGCTCCTGTGTAAGTTTCTCATGAGCCCTTACAATTCTAAGCTTCTCTGTCTTAAGCTGTGGTCTAATAGCTCGATTGTATGTATTATACTGAGCTTCTACTAGTTCATGTGTCTTTATGTTTATCTTCTCAAGCTGCTCTACCGGTGTAAGTCCTGCTATATCAGGCTTATCAAATTCTGCATTTACCATATCCTTTAATGAAGCAACTCTTATCATAAAAAATTCATCAAGATTAGATGCTGTAATACTAAGAAACTTCATTCTTTCAAACAACAAATTCTTTGTATCCTTAGCTTCTCCCAATATTCTAAAATTGAAATCCAACCAACTAAGCTCTCTATTAATATAATTTTCCTTCTTATTTACATCAATAATTTTCGCTTTTGCCATAAAAACCCTCCTTACGAATACTGTCCTACTATATAGTTAATAAACTGCTGAGCAGTTCTACCCGATATTCCTCCATGACTTAATTCCCACGCATTAGCCTTAAGAAGTAATTCATTTTCATCCATAACAATATTATGACGCTTAGCCAATACTCTAATTATCTCCTGGAATTCCTTCTTATTAGGCTTCTGATAACATATAGTTACACCAAATCGATTTACTAACGAAAGCTTCTCCTGAACTGTATCATTTGTATGTAAATCCTGATCTCTGTCCTCTTTATCCTGCCATTTCTCTCTTACAAGATGACGTCTATTTGAAGTAGCATATATAAGTACATTATTAGGCTTTTTACTTAAACCACCCTCAATTATAGCCTTAAGATACTTATACTCTATCTCGTAATCCTCAAACGATAAATCATCCATATAAACGATAAACTTATAATTTCTATCCTTTACCTGCTCAATTATCTTAGACAATTCCTGAAACTGATGCTTATAAACCTCTATCATTCTAAGGCCTCTGTCATAGTACTCATTTAAAATAGCCTTGATACTTGAAGACTTACCTGTACCACTATCTCCATATAATAAAGCATTATTAGCCGGACGACCACTGACAAAATCTTCCGTATTGTCAATAAGCTTCTTTTTCTGAATCTCATATCCAATTAAATCATCTAAATATACGTGTTCAATACTTGTCACCGGCATAAGCACTGCCTTATCATTTTCATCCATCTCTATTCTAAATGCCTTATTAAGTCCAAGCTTACCTACACCTGTAGCCTTATAAAATTCTACAAGCTTATCATAGAAAGCATCTACATTTAAAGCATCAGCTAACTCCTTAGCAAGATTGCATATACTATCTCTTACTCTTCTATTAAATACCTTGCTATTACCATCCTTATGCTTATAATCCACTAGAAAACCGAAGCATTTTGTACCAAGCTTTTCATCAAGCTTACATAAATCCACATCAAACAATCCCTTGAAGATTTCCAAATCGTTCTTAGCTATACTATTAATAGAGCCTTCTCTATTACCTATTTTCT
>JAFOCU010000130.1 GCA_017381055.1 Lachnospiraceae bacterium | reverse complement strand
CTTTTTTTTCTCCTCCGCCTCCGCCAAGAGAGCCATCATCTAATTTTTGTTGTAAATTTTCCCCGTCAGCGAATTCTACGTGTTCTGCCATTGCGGCAGGGAAGTCCGCCATAGGGGCTAATGTATCAGCTAATTTAATCATATGTCAAACTTCCTCCTTATTTAATTTCTGCTGAAATTACACCTAATGATGCTTTTCCAGTTTTGTATAATTTGTAATCTCTTGTATAGCCTTGTGCATTTGTATAAGATACAGTTCCCAAATCATCAACTGTAACCTCAAAACCGCCAATCCATACAGTTGAGATTGTCATATTGCTAGGCACTGCCCAGAAACCATACTCTCCATCCGCAACATTAAATGAATAAGTGCCTTTAACTGAATTTGTTAATTTCTTATTTGATAAAGCATTAACAAAAGTAGAATCATAAGCATCTGCGGCAGCCGCACTGCCCCAAAATACATTGTTCATAAACTTATAGCTTACTGAACTTGAAGCATTATTCTCACCATCTGAAACTGAAAGTGTAAATGTTTTATCGCTAGAAATATCTATATCATATGTTGCTGTTCTTACGGTTTCATCTGCTAAAATACAATCACTAAGTGTTTGTGTTGTGATGTCTTTGTTAGTAGTCCATGTAAATGTAATAGGAGCTGTAATTGTAGTTCCCATTTCAAATGTGCCGCCTGTAGGACTTGCGGATAAAGAACAAGTAGGTTTTACATAATATACTTTTGCAAATAATGCGTCTAATGCAAGGTCTACATTTGAATACTGAGAATAATCTGCGTTTACATAAGCAATATTTTCAGCAGTATCTCCACCAGAACCGCCGATTTTAAGTTTCCAATTACCTGTACCTACTTCGTTATAATCTTTATGATACTTATACTTACAATCTAATTCTTCAACATAGCATTCGAATCCATTAGGTATTATATTAGTATCTAAAGCTAATAAATCATCTAGGGTGCCTACCGACTCTCTTGAGTCCAAAAAAGTTTTAGAACCTAGATGAAAATTTGAATTCACGTTAATTGCCATTTTAGTCTCCTTCTCTATTTTAATAAGAAAGGGAGACATTAATTGCCTCCCATAAATTAAACAATAAATGTGTATTTAAAGTTTGAGCAAGTTACTTTATTCTGAGTTGTGTATAATGCGTATGTAACTCCGGAAACTTCGATAGTCGTTTTATTAAACGCTGTCAAGTTTTCAAATCCATTTCCGTCAAGGATGCTTGTAAGATCACCATAAGAATTATCATAAGCAAATACAATATACTGGTTATCTGCAGTATAAGAAACTATTTTCTTACCTTTAACTTCAATTACTTCGTTCATGGCTGCGAAATCTACAATTGCTGCAGGATCATCGCAAGTTCCATTATAATATGGATTTACAAAAACATATTTAACAGATGCTTCAGTTTTTTCAGTTCCGTCAGTAGCAGTAGCAGTATAAGTAGTATCTGCGGTGATATCATCTGCACAAGAATGAGTAAATATACCACCATCCGCAACATCAGTATTTAAAAGTTCAAGAGATATACCATCTTTTAAGAACTCAACTTCTGTAACTTCATTTGATTTCTTTGTAACAGTAGCAGATAATTCAATACCCGTTACAGTTTCACCCTTCTTAACAATTTTGTTTGTAGGGGTAGAAGCCAAAGTAATTGTAGGTGGGAAGTATTTAACTAACATTTTCTTAAAGATTGCTGTTAAATCCATTTCTGTTGTAAGCACATCACCTACTTTAACACCACCAACTTCAACGTTTGCTTCAATTTCTTCTGTTAAATTAGCAGAAAGAGAAGTAGTGCTTAATTCTGCCCATTTATATGTATCAGCAACATCTGCATCTTCAACACATTCATAGAAATGACCTTTAATATAAATAGGTTCAACATCTGTTGTTTCGCCAATGTACTGATAAATTTTTCCTGCATAAGCCACATCTGGTGTAGGTAATACTTCAACCTGACAGTCGATAGGCTGCGTGTTAATCTGCACCCAAGAATATGTACCATCACCATTATCTACACCAATGTACCAATATCCCTGAATAAACTCTGTATCTGTTACTCCAATATACTGATATACTTTATCAACTGTTGTTTCATCAGCAGTTGGCATTGTAGTCATTTGAATAACTGTATCTTCACCTGATGCAAATGGTTTAAATTTACCGTTTACAGGATCAGCAACCGCGTTTTTGTTAAATACCCAAAGAGAACCGTCGTCTTTACATACAATTAATGCATAATCAGGATAGATATTTTCATTAATTGTTAAAAATTCTGCTTTTGCAAGATATAATCTGTCATCAAGCGCAGCAGCACTACCAAGGTGAAATCCAGCATTAATGTTTAAAGCCATAATAAACCTCCTAAATTAAAATTTAATTGTAAAAATAAAATCTGTACAAGTAGTCTTATCTGACATACTATATACTTTATATTCAACACCACCTATATTTTGAACAGATAATATAAATTCACCATTATAATTAAAGCCATTATCATCACGAATAATAACTAATTTATCTTTTGTATTTTCATACATAATAACAATATATTCATTATCACTTGTAAATATAAGTTCTGAACCGTTATTTATAGTAGTTTCAGTAAGTGTTGTAATATCAATAGAAGTAATATCATTAACTGTACCATAGTACAGTTTTAAAGTTTTTGACTCGCCACTTAAAACATCTATAATAATATCTTCTATATTTGTACCAATAGGATAAACAGTACCTTGTTCAGAACCACCTACTGTTTCACTTACAGTAATAGGATTAGTTAATTCAGATGAACCACCAGCACCTATGATTTCTCTCCATTTTCCAAGAGTTACGTCTATAGAATTATCTTTTTTATAAATATATAATTTACCTGTTTCTAAACAAGTGGCAGTAAAAATATCAGGTAAAGTAGAGTCAATAACATTTTTCATTTCTTCAAGCGTTGCATAACTATCTCTTTCAAAATTTTGTTGTGGACTTCTAAGGCGAAATCCAGCACCAACTGTAATAGCCATTTTAGTCCACCTCCTATGCAAATATTTGCTTAAAGCCTTCTGCGGCATCGCAAGTCATTTCAATATTTAATAAATAGCATCTATATTCATATCCATCAATTTCTACAGTCGTTTCTGTGTAAGAATCTAAATATGGAAAATCCATACCATCCTTAATTGATGTTAATGCAGCAAATTGTTTAGGATATGCATATAATAATTTAGCATCTTGACAATCAATATTTTCCCATGTGAATTTTTGTGTATTTTTTAATACTGTATTTTCAACATTTTTAATTTCAAACTCAGTGGGCATAATAATATTTTTATTAACTGTTCCATAATAAGAACGTGGTATAAAGGTAACTGTTTTTGTTTGTGAAGTTGTTTGTTTTCCATCAAAAACTTCAACTTTTACAGTAAATGTAGAATTTTGTGGGGTAATAAAATTATGTGTATATTCAAAAGTTCCACCATTTTCTACTCCAGCTGTTATTTCATTTGTTTCAATTCCATCTACATAAAATGTAACCGCGGTAATTTTATTTGTCCCTTTTGTCGCAGCTGCAGATATTGTAATAGAAGATAGTGTATCTGATATAATATCATATAATTCTTTTACTGGGTCTAAAGTAACTGCTAAACCAGCTTTTTGATATGTGGTTAAAATATCACGAATAATCTGTTCAAGTGAAGTTCCTTTTGGATATGTCTTTCCACTTGTTACAGAACCAATAGAAGTAGTAGCTGTTAAGTCTTCTTCTAACACTCCTCCGCCCACTTCATCTTTTAACGCAAATTTATCTTTAATTACTTCGGAGTAATTTTGAAATTGCGTAGTTAAATAAGATTTTGTTACATAAGATTCTGCCATATTTCAAATTTCCTCCTTTCTTATGGGAACATTCCACCAAAATCGATGTCTTCATCTTCAACATCATCTTTTGTTAGAATTTCTACTCCATTAACTTCTAATTTATCCTCTGTAGCATTATAAACAACATTATCAAGCGTTTGTTTATATGTCGCATTCATTCCATTATTAACT
>JAFOCU010000129.1 GCA_017381055.1 Lachnospiraceae bacterium | reverse complement strand
TAATGTTGTTCTTCTCTGCATTGATAACTGTTCCTCTATTATCATATGCCTGGAACTTAGCATTTACCGAGAAGTCTTCCTTAGCTCCTGTCATATCTACAACTACACATACTTTATTGATAGTTGCCATAACAGACTCTGGCGCTACTACTTCAACTAGGCTCTCTTCCATCTGTCTTCCAAATATAACATAGCCCTCTGCTAGATTACCCTTGTCAGAAACCTCTGCTGTAAATTCCTTGTGTATCAAATCCTCCACAGCAACCTTCATAGTTGTCTTAACGTCTATATCTACCTTACTTCTATATGCCGGCTTAACTAGCTCTACATTTACAGCTACTGCTCCTGTCATAGATAGTTCTGATAAGTCTGCTGTAGCTCTAAAGCTCTTAGAATCTAGTGAATCTATAATTGTTCTTGGCCCCGTAACCTGAACGCTTGCCTTCGCACCAGATACTATCTCATATACCTTTTCCTGCCCTGTGATGGCATCCTCATTGATAATAGTTATAGGTATATTACTGATTGTACTTGTCTTCTCTGGGTCGCTAACATTAATTACCACAAGCCATAACATAATCGCTAGAAATACGGATAAAATTTTCAAACTTATATTATTGGTTAGCTTTTTTCTCATTCTTTCGCTTTCCTCTCAAATTCTTGAAGTATCCCTTTGTCTCTACTGTTTTGTCTTGTACCTTGATAAGCATATTCTTTAGCTCATCACCGCTAATATTTCTATATAGATTACCGCCCTCAGTAACTGATATCTTACCAGTTTCCTCTGAAACGATAATTGTAAACGCATCTGTATTTTCAGAAATGCCCACAGCTGCTCTGTGTCTTGTTCCTAAATCCTTGCTTAGCTCCATATTCTCCGATAGCGGAAGATAACATGTAGCTGAAACAATTCTATTGCCCTTCACGATTACTGCGCCATCATGAAGTGGTGTATTATGCTCAAATATATTGATAAGAAGCTGGCTACTTATCATGGCATCTACATCGATTCCTGTTCTAATATATTCAGCTAGGCTGTACTCCTGCTCTATAACGATTAGGGCACCTGTCTTTGTTCTACCTAACTCTGCTGCCGCTTTAACAAATTCATTTATAGTTTTGTCTGAGAAACGTTCATGCACCTTCTTGCCGCTATCTGGTAATAAAATATTTGAAAATATATTCTTCTTACCTATCTGCTCTAGAGCCTTTCTAAGCTCTGGCTGGAAGATAATAACAAGCGCTAAAACTCCCACACTAAGTACATTCTTAATAATCCACAATATGGTATCTAGATTAAAAATAGACGCAATAAGCATAAAGACAATAATTGCAACGATACCTTTTAATAGTATCCAAGCCTTTGTCCTTCTAATCCAAATCATGACCTCATAAAACGCTATGGCTAAAATAATAATCTCCACAGCATCTGTGATGCCAAACTTTACCGGTATATACTTGTCTAAGAATTTACTTATGTTCTCAAACATTGTTTTCTCCTTACTTTTCTACCTTCATTTTCCTTTTTACAGGTTTCTTCTTCGCTGGAGCAGCCACCTTAATCTTTGGTACTGCTTTTACATAATAGTAATAGTCATCATCCTCAAACTGTACCTTTTCAGCCTTAGTATAATCCACTGAATGAAGGAAAAACTGTAAAAACCATGCTATTACAACTGTTAATAATCCACCTAATATTACTGATAATATACTACAGAAAAGGCTCATATCAAACATAAAGCATCCTACTAAGAATACTATTATCTGAATACCGCCACCTGCACATACTGCAATTATCCATGAGTAATCCATCGATAATCTCTTAAGTACATATACTAATACTAATACCACTACAAGCGCTATAATACAGTAATAAAACGCCATATTCTTCATTACTTTTTCTATAAACATAGAAAGAACTTCAAATCCATCATCTTTAGCAATTGCAACGATATTTTCAAAATCACTACCAAAAAAGCTTAATATAAAATATACTAATGTTCCAAAAATAAGTGAAACAGCTGATACTGGTGATGCTACAAGTCCTAATATTATAGGCATAATATATGGAATACCAATAGCACATAATATAGGCATAATAACTAGCACTGCGCTCTCCTTAGATGTAAATCTAAAGAATAGTAGATACATTACTATAAACATAACCAAAACAATAAGAGCTACCTCTATGGATATGGCAAACATATGTCCCACTATAGTAAGCATTACAAGCATAGCTGATAATGTCTTTGGCAACACCGCACACACAAGTGATATAAGTATAACCACTAGTGGATTCTTAAGAATCTCCATGGCACCTACATGTGAATTGATAACTATAAGTGCTACCAACGCTACAACAAACTTTATAACCGCCTCTATATACATAGAGTACTTACTATATAATAATCTATATGCTTCTCTAAGCTCTAATATTTTATGCATAATTACTTTCCTCGCTTCTCAACTATTTCTTCTTCCTTATATATTGCGTATAACTTCTTTAGATTTCCGTTATATTCATTAAGATTGGCTCTTACTCTCTTGAATTTAACAGTATATACAATATATGAAATGACCATATACACAACCATTATCACTATATAATAGGTAAGAACTGTTTTTCCAAGCTTAACAAAATCCATAGTAGCAATCTGTGTCATCATCTTTTCAACGTTGACAAAAACCAC
>JAFOCU010000128.1 GCA_017381055.1 Lachnospiraceae bacterium | reverse complement strand
TTCCAGTTATTAAATTCACCTATAACACATATCTTCTTAGCAGCAGGCGCAAATGTTCTAAATACAGCTCCATCCTCTGTCAAATGACATCCAAAATACTCATATGCGTCTAAAATCTTTCCTGTGTAAAATCCGTAATGATCCATTATTCTTTCCTCCTGTTTGCCAACTACATTCTTTTTAATTGACTAGTGTTGTTTATTTCCTATCGCTGAGTTATAATAAAATAAATATTTAATAAAAACCACCATCAATTTATTAACTTATGTCGTTTAAACAACTATCGTTGATAAATTGTCGATTTACGGAGGATATTTATGGATTTAAGAGTTGAACGTACAAGAAAAAGCATACATAATGCATTTATTCAATTAAGAAGCAAGAAACCATTAGAAAAAATAAGCATCAAGGAGCTTTCAGAATTAGCAGTTATCAACAAAGCAACCTTTTATGCTCATTACAAGGATATATATGATCTATCAGATAAGCTTGAGGATGAATTAATTACGTCTATCATAAAAACAGTGCCTAATCCAGAAAATATGATATCTGATTCAGCTAATATGACAACTTTTATTACAACAGCTTTCACTTCTCATAAAGCACTGTTATATACAATTTTTTCTGACAGTAGAACCGGTATTTTCATAAAGAAATTAGATGCTGCCCTAAAGGAACTTATTTACTCATACCATCCTCAATACAAAGATGATTTAGAAATGGATATTATATTTACAATGATTATTCAAGGTACATTTTACGCTTGCATATCTCACCCTGACGACGACATACAAGAAGTATCTAGAATTATCGGTAAAGTAAACAGCTGTTTAAGCGCACATTATTCCAAAGATGATAAATAAATGAAATAAAAAAACGCCTATTGGCGTTTTTTTATTTATCTTCATCTAATTTAAGAACACTCATAAATGCCTGCTGTGGAATCTCTACATTTCCAACCTGACGCATACGTTTCTTACCTTCCTTCTGCTTTTCAAGAAGCTTCTTCTTACGAGTGATATCACCACCGTAGCATTTTGCAAGAACGTCCTTACGCATAGCCTTAACAGTTTCTCTTGCGATAATCTTACTTCCGATAGCGGCCTGAATAGGAATCTCAAATAAATGACGTGGAATTTCATCCTTAAGTTTTTCACACATTCTTCTTCCACGCTCGTAAGCTGTATCAGAATGAACGATAAATGAAAGGGCATCCACTTCTTCTTTATTAATAAGGATATCAAGCTTAACAAGCGTTGACTGCTCATATCCCTTAAGCTCATAATCAAAGGACGCATATCCTCTTGAACGAGATTTCAAAGCATCAAAGAAGTCATAAATAATCTCATTAAGTGGAAGCTCATACTTAAGTAAAGCTCTTGTTCCCTCTATATATTCCATACCAAGATAACGTCCACGACGCTCCTGACATAATTCCATAATCGAACCAATATATTCGCTTGTAACCATAATCTCAGCCGATACAATAGGCTCTTCCATATGCTCTATCAAAGATGGATCTGGAAGATTTGATGGGTTAGTAAGCTCGAGTACCTCGCCATCAGTCTTATATACCTTGTAGATAACGCTAGGTGCAGTAGTTACAAGGTCAAGGTTATATTCTCTCTCCAATCTTTCCTGAATAATCTCAAGATGAAGAAGTCCTAAGAAACCACATCTAAAACCAAAGCCTAATGCAAGAGAAGTCTCTGGCTCATAGAAAAGAGCTGCATCATTTAACTGTAATTTCTCCAAAGCATCTCTAAGGTCTGGATATTTTGCTGAGTTCGCTGGGTATACACCACAGTAAACCATAGGATTAACCTTCTTATATCCAGGCAATGGCTCGTCACAAGGACGATTATTATCAGTAATAGTATCACCTACTGAAGTATCCTTAAGATTCTTAATACTAGCTGTTATATATCCTACCATACCAGCACTAAGCTCATCACAAGGAATGAACTGACCAGCACCAAAGTAACCTACTTCAACTACATTTGCAATAGCACCTGTAGCACACATCTTAATCTGTGTACCAACCTTAACTGTACCATTCTTAACTCGACAAAATACTATAACACCCTTATATGGGTCATATAAGCTATCGAAGATAAGTGCCTGAAGAGGAGCCTCTGGATCACCTGTCGGTGCAGGAATCTTCTCAACAATTGCCTCTAATACATCTTCTACATTTAAGCCTGTCTTAGCAGAGATACGAGGTGCATCATGTGCTTCGATACCGATTACATCCTCGATTTCATCCATAACTCTATCTGGATCTGCACTAGGTAAATCAACCTTATTAATAACTGGCACTACATCAAGGTCATGGTCGAGAGCTAAGAATACGTTAGCAAGAGTCTGAGCCTCAACACCCTGAGCCGCGTCTACAACTAAGATAGCACCGTCACAAGCTGCAAGACTTCTTGAAACCTCATAGTTAAAGTCTACATGTCCTGGTGTATCGATAAGATTGAAAATATATTCCTCACCATTCTTTGCCTTATAAACTGTACGAACAGCCTGAGACTTAATAGTGATACCTCTTTCTTTTTCCAAATCCATATTGTC
>JAFOCU010000127.1 GCA_017381055.1 Lachnospiraceae bacterium | reverse complement strand
TTTATTTAATATTATTAAATGAAATTAAATATTTAAATGTAGTGATGAAGAGGAGTAGAAATTTAGTCCTTAAAGAGAGAGAGGTCCATCGGCTGAAAGACCACTTAAGAAAACGGATTTTGAAGGTAGCTTCTGAACAGCGTAGCCCAACGCAAGAAAAGTTAGTAGGTTATGACGGAGTCGTCCACGTTATAGGATAGGATAAGATAAAATAAAGGTGGTACCGCGTACCGTTAAGATGCGCCCTTTTCTATATGAAATGTTTCATGTAGAAAAGGGTGTTTTTTGTTTTATTTAATTCATAGGAGGAGTATATTATGGCAGATAAGAGATTTGAAAAGGTGTATTCACAGGGAACTATGACTGTAAGTGAGATATGGATAGATAAGGAAACAGGTGTCAATTATTTATTCCATGCGTCAGGTTATGCTGGAGGATTAACACCTTTGTTAGACAGAGAGGGAAAGCCAGTTATTTCAAATGTATCATCTAATAAAGAATTATAAGAACTTTATTAGAAAGAAGGAGAGAAAGTTATGCAGAAAGAATTAGAAAAGAATTATAATCCTGCCGATATTGAGACAAGATTATATGATAAGTGGATGGAGAAAAAATATTTCCACGCAGAAGTAGATAGAAGCAAGAAGCCATTTACTATTGTGATGCCACCTCCAAATATTACAGGTCAGCTTCATATGGGACATGCTCTTGATAATACTATGCAGGATATTCTTATTAGATATAAGAGAATGCAGGGTTATAATGCTCTCTGGCAGCCAGGTACTGACCATGCAAGTATTGCTACAGAGGTAAAGGTTATCGAAAGTCTCAAGGAGCAGGGAATCGATAAGGCAGATCTTGGTAGAGAGGGATTCCTTGAGAAGGCTTGGGAATGGAAGAAAGAATATGGCGGAAGAATTGTTAAGCAGCTTAGAAAGCTTGGTTCTTCAGCTGATTGGGATAGAGAAAGATTTACAATGGACGATGGCTGTTCTAAGGCAGTTGAGGAAGTATTCGTTAAGATGCACGAGAAGGGACTTATTTATAAAGGTTCTAGAATCGTAAATTGGTGTCCAGTTTGTAAGACATCAATTTCTGATGCAGAGGTTGAGCATGAGGAGCAGGCAGGACATTTTTGGCATATTAATTATCCAGTTGCTGATGAAAATGGTAATGCGGTTCCAGGTAAGTTTGTAGAGATAGCTACTACAAGACCAGAGACACTTCTTGGAGATAGTGCAGTTGCAGTTAATCCAGAGGATGATAGATATAAGGATCTTATTGGAAAGAGTGTTATTCTTCCACTTGTTAATAAGACAATTCCAGTTGTTGCAGATTCATATGTAGATATGGAATTTGGTACAGGTGTAGTTAAGATTACACCAGCTCATGACCCTAACGATTTCGAAGTAGGTAAGAGACATAATCTTCCAGAGATTAATGTAATGAACGATGATGCTACTATCAATGCAATGGGTGGCAAGTATGAAGGTATGGATAGATATGAGGCTAGAAAGGCAATGGTTGCTGACTTAGAAGCTTTAGGACTTCTTGTAAAGGTAGAAGACCATAGCCATAACGTAGGAACTCATGATAGATGTCATACTACTGTAGAGCCATTTATTAAGCAGCAGTGGTTTGTAAAGATGGATGAGCTTATTAAGCCAGCAGCAGAGGCTGTTAAGAATGGTGATATCGAGCTTATGCCAAAGAGTATGGAGAAGACATACTTTAACTGGACAGATAATATCAGAGATTGGTGTATTTCTAGACAGCTTTGGTGGGGGCATAGAATTCCAGCATATTACTGTTCTAAGTGTGGTGAGATGATAGTTGCAAGAGCTAGCGAAGCACCAGCTACTTGTCCAAAGTGTGGTCACGACCATATGGAGCAGGACCCAGATACATTAGATACATGGTTCTCATCAGCATTGTGGCCATTCTCAACACTTGGTTGGCCAGAAAAGACAGAAGAGCTTGATTATTTCTATCCTACAGATGTACTTGTTACAGGATATGATATTATCTTCTTCTGGGTAATCCGTATGGC
>JAFOCU010000126.1 GCA_017381055.1 Lachnospiraceae bacterium | reverse complement strand
TATTACAACGGAAATAAAAGGAATTTATCTAGAAAACTAAGAAAATTTGATTTCTTATACAGGAAAGGAAGGAAATAAAGTGTCAGAGAAGAAGATTATGCTTGGTAACGAGGCTATCGCTCGTGGTGCTTATGAAGCAGGAGTTAAGGTATCTGCTGCATACCCAGGAACACCAAGTACAGAGATTAGTGAAAATATTGTAAAGTATAATGAGATTTACGCAGAGTGGTCTCCAAATGAGAAGGTAGCAATGGAAGTTGCTATTGGTGCATCTATTAGTGGTGTGCGTGCTATGGCATCTATGAAGCATGTAGGTGTAAATGTAGCGAGTGATCCTCTTTACACTATTGCTTATGGTGGAGTGAACGGCGGTTTAGTGCTTGTAGCTGCAGATGATCCAGGTCTTTACAGCTCACAGAATGAGCAGGATACAAGATGCGTAGCTAGAGCTGCTCAGGTTCCTGTATTAGAGCCATCTGATAGCCAGGAAGCAAAGGATTTTATTAAGTACGCATTTGAATATAGTGAAAAGTACGATACACCAGTTATCGTTCGTACTACAACACGTTTATCACACTCACAGGGTCCAGTTACTCTTGAGGAGAGAAATGAAGTAGAAGATAAGGTATACGAGAGAAATGTAGCTAAGTTCGTTATGATGCCAGGTAATGCTAAGAATCGTCACGTATACGTAGAGCAGAGACTTAAGGATATGGCTGAAGATGGTGCTAGCATGCCAATTAACCGCATTGAGTATAATGATAAGAAGATTGGTTTTATCACAAGCGGTATCGCATATCAGTATGTTAAGGAAGCTTGTCCAGAGGCATCTGTATGTAAGTTAGGTCTTGTTCATCCACTTCCAAGAAAGATGATCGAAGAGTTCGCAAAGAATGTTGAGACATTATACATATTTGAAGAGTTAGAGCCAGTAATTGAGGAGCAGGTTAAGTCTTGGGGAATCAAGTGTATTGGTAAGGAAATCTTCACAGTACAGGGTGAGTACAGCGCTAATATGATTCGTGAGAAGGTATTAGGCGAGAAGTTAGACCTTAAGGCGCCTTCACAGGTTCCAGCACGTCCACCAATTCTTTGTCCAGGATGTCCACACAGAAGTGTATTCTCAGTACTTAAGAAGCTTGGAATTCATGCAGCAGGTGATATTGGATGTTATACACTTGGCGCAGTTGCACCACTTTCAGTAGTTGATACAACAGTATGTATGGGTGCAAGTATTTCTACACTTCACGGTATGGAGAAGGCTAAGGGTAAGGATTACATCAAGAACTGGGTAGCAGTAATCGGTGATTCTACATTTATGCATACAGGTGTTAATTCACTTATGAATATGGTTTACAATAAGTCAACAGGTACAGTTATGATTCTTGATAACTCTACAACAGGTATGACAGGACATCAGGATCATGCAGCAACAGGTAAGACACTTATGGGTGAGCCAACTAATGCTATTAATATTTATAACCTTTGCAAGGCACTTGGTATCAACAATGTAGTAGAGGTGAATGCATTTGATATCGCTACATTAGAGAAGGTTGTTAAGGAAGAAACAGCTAGAGAAGAGGTTTCTGTTATTATTACAAAGTCACCTTGTGTACTTCTTAAGAGCAATGTATTCCCTAACAAGTGTGTTGCTATCTCTGATAAGTGTAAGAAGTGTGGTGCTTGTCTTAAGCCAGGATGTCCAGCTCTTACAAAGAATGAGGATGGAACAATTAAGATTGACGAGACAATGTGTAATGCATGTGGTCTTTGTAAGACACTTTGTAAATTTGATGCTATTGAGGAGGTTGCAAAATAATGAAAACTAAGAATATTATGATTGTCGGCGTAGGCGGACAGGGAACACTCCTTACTAGTAGAATACTTGGTGGTATAGCTATGCAGGCTGGCTATGATGTGAAACTTTCTGAGGTTCACGGAATGGCACAGCGTGGTGGTAGCGTAGTTACATTTGTAAGATACGGTGCAAGTGTTGCAGAACCAATCGTTGAAGAAGGATGCGCAGATGTAATTATTGCATTTGAGCGTTTAGAGGCAAAGAGATATGCTCATTTCCTTAAGGAAGATGGCGTAATGATTATTAATGATCAGAGAATTGATCCTATCACAGTAGTTACAGGAGCAGCTACATATCCAGAAGGAATCATTGAAGAATTACAGAAGGATAATAAAGTGTTTACAGTAAATGCTATGGAGGAAGCTAAGAAGCTTGGTAATTCTAAGGTATTTAATATCATAGTTTTAGGTATAGCTGCAAAGCATATGGATTATACTAAGGAGCAGTGGCTTCAGGTTATCGAAAATACAGTGCCACCTAAGACAATTGAGATCAACAAAAAAGCGTTTGAAATCGGCTATGATATGTAGTTAGATAATGTAATGTATCGGAGGAACCACAAATGATTTGGAATGAAGCAAGAGAATGTATGAGCCGTGAGGAGATGAATAATCTTCAGAGTGCTAGACTTCGCAAGATTGTAGATAGAGTTTATCACAATGTTGAGCCATATAGAAAGAAGATGCAGGAAGCAGGACTTGAGCCAGGAGATATTAATGGCATTGAGGATTTACATAAGCTTCCATTTACAACAAAGGATGATCTTAGAGACAATTATCCATTTGGCTTGTTTGCAGCACCACAGTCTGACATCGTAAGAATTCACGCATCATCAGGAACAACAGGTAAGGCTACAGTAGTTGGCTATACTCGTAAGGATATTGATGTATGGAGAGAATGTGTTGCTAGATGCTGTACAATGGCAGGTCTTGGTAAGAATGATATTATCCAGGTTGCTTATGGATATGGACTTTTTACAGGTGGTCTTGGTGGACATTATGGTGCAGAGCATCTTGGTGCAACAGTAGTTCCAATGTCTACAGGTAATACAAAGAAGCTTATCGATATGATGATAGATTTTGGTGCAACAGGTCTTATGTGTACACCTTCATACCTTATGCATATTGCTGAGGTTATTGAAGAGATGGGTGTTAAGGATAAGATTAAGCTTAAGGCTACTATCAATGGCGCAGAGCCTTGGACAGAGAATATGAGAATGCAGATTGAGGAGCGTCTCGGTATTCATGCTCATGATATTTATGGATTAAGTGAGATTATGGGACCAGGTGTTGCATGTGACTGTATACATCATAAGGGACTTCATATCTTTGAGGATCATTTCCTTCCAGAAATCATTGATCCTAAGACATTACAACCAGTAGCGCCAGGAGAGACAGGTGAACTTGTTATCACAACACTTACTAAGGAAGGTATTCCACTTATTAGATATAGAACAAAGGATTTAACAAGTCTTTCGTATGAAAAGTGTGAATGTGGTAGAACAACAGCTAGAATTTCTAGATTTAAGGGTCGTTCAGACGATATGCTTATTATCCGAGGTGTTAACGTATTCCCAAGTCAGGTAGAGGCGGCTCTCCTTACAGTAGATGGAATTACACCAAATTATCAGATTGTAGTAGATAGAGTAAATTATCAGGATACACTTGAAATCTTAGTAGAAGTAGAAGAGAGATTCTTCTCAGATGAGATTAAGGAGCTTGAAGGTCTTACAAAGAAGATTGGTCATACAATCCAGCAGGCGATTGGTTTGTCAGCAAAGATTAAGCTTGTTGAGCCAAAGACTATTGAAAGAAGTATGGGTAAGGCTGTAAGAGTAATTGACAAGCGTAAGTTTGATAATTAGGAGGTGTAGCTATGTTTATTAAGCAGTTATCAGTATTTATCGAAAATAGAGAAGGTCGTCTTGGAGAGGTTTTAACAACTCTTAAGGACAATAATATTAATATCGTTTCACTAAGTCTTGCTGATTCAAGCGATTATGGAATGCTTCGTATGATAACATCTAATCCAGAGGAAGCTAAGAGTGTTCTTAAAGAGAAAGGATTCTCAGCAATGCTTACAGATGTTTTAGCTGTAAAGCTAGAGCATAAGGTTGGCGAGTTACAAGAAGTATTAGAAATTATCTGTAAGGCTGGCATCAACGTTGAGTATATGTATGCATTAGCTACAAAGAATGATGATGCAACAATCGTAATTAAGACATCAAATGCTGAAGAAGCAGCATTACTTCTTCAGAAGGAAGGAGCAGAGTTCTTAACATCTAGCGAGATATAAGAACTTCGCGGTATATAATATGATAATAGATATCCATACCCATATATTTCCAGAGAAAATTGCTGCAGGAGCAATAGAAAAGCTTGAGAAAAAGGCAGATTTAAAGGCATCAACTAATGGAATGTTAGATGGCTTGAAGGCATCGGCGGCATTAGCTGGAATAGATTATTCAGTAGTTATGCCTGTAGTTACTAGGCAGGAGCAGTTTGATAATGTAAATACCTATGCTGCATGGCTTAACGAAAATTGCTGTGATGGTCCACAAAAGATATTGTCTTTTGGTGGTGTTCATCCGGATGATACTGATTATGTAAGTCATCTTAAGCAGATTAAGAAGATGGGCATCAAGGGCATAAAGCTACATCCAGATTATCAAAATGTCTATATAGATGATAAGAGATTTCTTAACATTATAGATAAGGCAAGTGAGTTAGATTTGGCAGTTCTTATTCATGCAGGAATAGATATTGGACTTCCAGAACCAGTACATTGTCCACCGGATAGAGCGAGAAAGATGATTGATGAAATTAAGCCAGAGAAACTTATATTAGCTCATTATGGTGGCTATGGACAATGGGATATGGTAGAGGAATATCTTGTAGGTGAGAAGGTATACTTTGATACAGCCTTTCTTGTGGATAGCATAGAAGAAGAGCAATTTGTAAGAATAGTGAAAAATCATGGAGCAGATAAGATATTATTCGGATCTGATTGTCCATGGACTTCACAAAAAGATTCAGTAGAATTTATAAAGAAGCTTCCTATAAGTGATAAAGAAAAAGAGCAGATTCTAGGATTAAATGCCAAGAACCTGCTTGGGATATAGGAAATGAAATTAAATAACTAATTATTAGCTTTATGATGCTGTCGCTTATTGTCGTACATCATCTGATCGGCGTTATGGATTACTTGGTCGATATCTTTACCTTCACCCCATGCGTATCCATAAGATGCTGACAGAGGAATGTCGCCGATAGGCTCAGCATTTTTTATTGCTTCATTACATTTTTTGATCTTGTCTTTTACAGATTTCTCTGTAGCGCCACGCATAACCATTACAAATTCATCACCGCCGATACGATAAGTTTTATCGTTATCATTGTTGAATTTACGAATGATGCTAGCGATACTGAATATAAGCTTGTCACCGTATTCGTGACCTAAAGTATCATTTATCTGCTTGAGATAGTTAATATCCCAATATATGATACCAATAGATTTTTCAAATTTATATACATTTTCTATCATAGATAAGTATTTACTCTTAGTATAGGCACCAGTCATTTGATCACGTTCTGCTAAGTGTCTCATTTCTGTAGCATAGTTAGTGTTTTCAGTAATGATTTTTGAAATCTTTGAACAGACAAAAGCTAATACTGTATATAAAATGCTACGTGGAAATACATAAAATAATGTAAGTGTTAGTGGTAAATTATCATTAATATAATTAAGTGAAAATGTATTATTTGAACCTACATAATTTGAAAATGGTGATGCTGTGAGTAAGACCATATTAGCATCACATATACCTATAAAGTAGCCACCATAAACAGTTATTATAGTGCTTATAATTACTGCTATAATTGTATACTTCTTAAGTTTGCTTGATGAATACATAGAAGTATATATTATAGGCAATACACTGGCTATTACAGCGTGATAAGTAAATGCTGTAGTAACACAGGTTATAAGAATAACAGTCCAAGTGATGATAAAATATTTCATCCAAGGTTTAGAAATATCAAATTTTAAACATACGCTTATACCTAATAAGTACACAACTAATGAAGATATTAAGCAAATAGTAGTTACGCGTAAATCAATAATAAAAATGTTTAAGGAATTTAATAGATAAATGACAAAAATCATTCCTTGGGTAATAGTATTACATCGAATGGCATATCTATTGGCTGTAATTTCAGGGTTTTTATTAAATTCTGGTCTTATAAGTGATTCGTAATTTCCTAAAATTGCCATATTCACACCTCTTTTACAAATTAAATTATGATATTATTTTACATTATATAGGAAGGTATGTCAAAGTTATTTATATTGATAAGTTATAATTGACTAAATTAAGACCTCCAAGTATTATTAGAAATATAAAGAGAAAAGGAGAAATCTAAAGTGGAGCAGATTTATAGAGCAATAGAACAAAAGATTAAGGATGCAGGCTTTTTAAGAGAAGTTAATGGTATGGATGTTTACGATGATATTTGTGAGCAGATTGATGATAAGGAGCC
>JAFOCU010000125.1 GCA_017381055.1 Lachnospiraceae bacterium | reverse complement strand
TTCGTCTTGAGGTGCCTTTGAAACTTAGGTGCTCGGCAAAGTGTGCCATGCCACTCTCTTCGTCAGTCTCATCTCGAGTGCCAGCATCCACTGCCAGGCCCAAGTATACCGTATTAGTGGGGGATGGGGCATAAACTACCCGCAAGCCGTTGTCTAAAGTAAGTGATTTCATAGTTGCAAAGGTAGGAAAAACGAACGAGAAATATGAAGGCAGGGTTAATGTTTTTTCACGACTAATGCCAATTTATTGAAGAATTGATGGGACACAGATGAAATGGATTTGACAGATTTGCACAGATGGGGGGTGCCGTTGTTTTTTAACTGATTAACTGATTAACTGATTGCTATGGTGTAGGTTCTTTGTGTATGTGATGGTAATCAAATAATCGGTTAATCAGTTAATCAGTTTGTTTTGTCGCTATATCACTTACGGAGGGCATCACGCCAGGGATAGCTCAGATAGCTCAGTTTCAGTTTATTTTGTTTTGCATTCGTTGCTGTTTCTTGTTAAATGATATATATATAGTATTATTACTATTATATTATAATAATATAGTTATTAATATAGTTTTGGAACGGAGAAGGCAAGGAAAATTAGTTCAAAGGCAAGGAATGGGGGAGAGGAAAATAAAAAATTGAGAACTGAGCTATCTGAGCTCGTTATGTAACTGATTAACTGATTGTTTTTTCGTTGGTAACGTATTGATTTATAATTAGGTAAATGAATACCGGCTTGTCAATTCTCTCTTATAATCGCACTCTTTCCTTCGCGAAACATGCAAAAATGGGGCAAAATGAGCCGTTTTTCGTATTAATTTCCTACACAACATGGCATAATCTGACCAAAGGCATGGCAATGTTCACCCTGAAGCAATACATTCTCTTTCCTTTGTCGTCGTATTGTCCAAGCCCTGTCCTCGTATTGTCTAAGCCTTTGCCTCGTATTGTCTAACCTCTCACGTCGTATTCTTTATTTGTTTGTGTTGCAACAAAAACACCCTTCTTCAAACAAAACTCTCCCCGATTCTTCCCGTTTCTCAAATATTTTCGCTATATTTGCAGCATCGTTCCGCAACTACAGCGGTGGTACGGAATGACTTTATCGAAAAGGTGTTATTGAAATTATCTTCATCTCCCTCAAATTCTCGCAAAGTTTGAATATGGTACGAAGATGGTGGCAATAGCACCACATCATTTGGTATATGCATACCCTAACAGGTTTGAATATTATCATTTTGGTGTGGGCTATTGTCTTATCCGTACCATTGGCAATGCGAGAAGCCAGAGAGAGAGGATAAGGCAAATATAGTTCCCACACCTTATTTTATGTGTAACTAATCAATCATAAAACATTGGTGATATGACTTTTGAGTAAATCTGTATTAGAGTTTATTTTAAATTAACGTTATACAAATGAAAAATTTAAGATACATGAGCCGAATAGCTAAGTTATTAATAAGATGCACCATAGTAGTATTCTCTATTGCATTGGATGTTTCTGCCCAAACAATGTCTGTGGTGGAATTTTGTTCAGACGAAACAGATTTGACCGCCAATACCACAGGGACTATTGTATTAGATCAAAACGGGGATAAGTGTGCATTAATAAAAATTGAAACAACGGAGTTTGGTTTTTCTTTTGATGTCGGTAGTTTGGGAGTTGTAAAAACTGAACAACATACAGGAGAAGTATGGTTGTATATTCCAGAAGGTGTAAAAAGAATAAGTATATCTCACCCCAAACTTGAGAAAATACGTGATTACGATTTAGGTATGTCCGTCAAAAAAGCCCGAACATATATAATGAAGTTGAATGTACAAAAGCCAGTAACAGATATCGGAGGATTGGGAACAATAGAGATTAAGACCTTGCCTATTGGCGCAGAAATTTATGTAGATGACATATCAATAGGTAAATCACCAATGTCTTTCTCTAAATTAATTCCAGGAAAACATAAGGTTACTATCAAACATGAAGGTTACTATGACTTCGAGTCAACCATTGACGTTACCGATAATAAGGTTTCTATAATAGAAGAGACACTGGCTAAATCATGCGAAATAGAGAGATTAACAGATGAAATACGTATTACAACAAAAGGAGTATCTTTTACTTTAAAGAAGGTTGATGGAGGAACGTTCCAGATGGGAGGTACCTCAGAGCAAGGAAAAGCATTGGTAGATGAATTCCCTATACATACGGTAACACTTTCTGATTATTATATTGGTGAAACAGAGGTGACTAATGAATTATGGTCTGTAATAATGGGGACTAATCCCTCAATATACTTTTCCCAACCCAATCAACCAGTAAATAATGTTACTTGGTATGATTGCCAAAAATTTATAAATAGATTGAGCTCTTTGACCGGACTTCATTTTGCATTGCCAACAGAGGCACAATGGGAATTTGCAGCTCGTGGTGGTGTTAAATCCAAGAACTTCCTCTATTCTGGAAGCAATAAAATAAAAGATGTAGGGTGGTTTAAAGGAAACTCCAAGAGTATGATAAAGCCTGTTAAGCAATTAGGACCAAATGAGTTAGAGACTTATGATATGAGCGGGAATGTATATGAATGGTGTTCTGATTGGTATGGGCTATATAAGGTTGTTGAATTGCATGATCCAAAAGGTCCTGAATCGGGAGTAAAGAAAATCAATAGAGGTGCAAGTGCAGGAGAAAAGGATGCTTTTGCAAGAGTCGCTTGTAGATTTGCGAATAGTCCAAACTTCAAACATCAGAGTCTAGGGTTAAGGTTAGTGATGCTTGAATAGAATTTGTTTTTAGGTGTAATGTAAACGTATTTATTAAATTATAAAAACAAGAACATGATTAAATTCAAAGTACTTATTTTATTATCTTTATGTATCCTGCAATTAGATGTGTTGGCAAAGCATTATGAGGTTTCCCAATTGCCTATTGTTGTTAGGAATATTACAGAATGGTCAGCTGAATACCCAACAGTGATCAATAATTGGAAAGGCATGTTTGTCCAATCTGTAAAAGGTGATTTGCCAGAAGTATTATCCGTTGTTGTTGCTTTAAATGGAAAGGACACAAAGGGGATGTCAGAAGAGGCATTTAATGAGTTGTTAATGTCTACAACTAATAGTAGGATAGAGTATATGATAAAGCAAGATGGTGAAAACATAAAGAAAGAATGTACAATCCATTATCATAACAATATTTATTGGGCAGATGGTATTTCTATGGGTGATCCTGATGCTTTCCCTGAGAACATTTCAATGAAGAATATAAAAAATGCATCTGTTTTTTCATTTAATACATTTGCATACAAAAGTGGGGATGTCGCGGATTTAGATGAACAAGCGGTTCTTGATGCCGCGGGGAAGTCTTTAGCAAAATTAGGGTTTAAAAAAGCAGATGTAACGAATAATGCAGATATGGTTCTGATTTTGCAAAAAGGCAGAGATAATTATAATGGACATAAAATAACATTGAAAGTATTAGATGCTAAACGATTACAAGACGGAGTAGAAAGAACACTTTGGTCTTTGGATATAACAGATTTGGGAGGTGATATAACTAAGAGTGAACGAGATATCAAAACAGCATTATATACTTATTGCTCAAATTTCCCTTTTGATATCCCTACATATAGCCAAAATATTTATACTATAGGAGTTGCATTTGAAAGCCAGCATGCCGTATCAACGGGTAAAACCTTGATGATATTACAAAATTCTGATGCATATGATAAAGGGTTAAGAAGTGGTGATGCTATTATAGGTGCTTATGCCGGTACTTCTTGGCAGCAATTGTATTATACCAAGACTAGGCGCTATTATTTTAAACCAAATAAGAAGTCTCGGAAAAAGAATTGGGGAGTCGATTTGCTCTTTTTTATGCCAATTATACCACAATTTACGTACAATAATTCAGAAACCTATCTAACAGATAACACATGGAGGGGAGGAGATAATTCTAAGAATCATTTTAGGGTACGTAATCGTTATGGGGAGAAAATTGTAGTACCAGCCCCATTTGAAAAAAGGAAGTTTAATTTTAAATATATAAAATAATGAAGAGGTTGTATCTAATTGCAATTGTATCTGTGATATCATTGTATTGTAATGCACAATTTAAGTTGACACCATCTGCAGGTTTAGTGACAGAGGATGGTCCGTATACAATCATGAGACCAGGAACAGAGTCGGAAAAC
This sequence comes from Lachnospiraceae bacterium, assembly GCA_017381055.1. Taxonomy (GTDB): domain Bacteria; phylum Bacillota; class Clostridia; order Lachnospirales; family Lachnospiraceae; genus SVEL01. The sequence continues at coordinate 5,736 of JAFOCU010000125.1, read as the reverse complement.
TACGAAGCAGTATGGAAAGCTATTGAGAAAGCTATTCCTGATGCAGAAATGGGAGAGTTAGAGTATGAAAAATCATTTGCAGTAAACGCAATATATAAAACCCGAGCAAAATTACCTAGTGCGCTAATTGCAACAGATTGGGTATTGGAGTATGATTTAAAAGTAGAGGTGGCAGAAGATAAAATTCTGATATTTTTTAGTAATATTGGAACACTCAAAGCTACGGCTAAACTGGGGAATAATACATTCTTGTTCTTCCCTACAATGGGTAAGAATACGATGATCAGCCCAAATCGCTATCTTTTTAATAGTAAGGGACAGATTTGCAAGGGAGGGAAGAAGATGGTCGCGATTTTTGAAAATATTGCAAATGGAATAGTAAGAGATATCGAAAATAATTTATAAATATTCAAAATAGAAATCATGAAAAAAATTATCTTGATGACATTGGTAATGATAATGTTTGTTCCAATGAATGTGAATGCTCAGAATAAGGCATTAGAAAAGGCTTTGAAAAAGGAGTATAAAACTAAAATGAAGGAGTATAGAAAGGAAGGCTGGAAAGTGTTTGGCACTAGTCGGAGTTTGGAGGTTGCATTGTTAACTCATTACGATAAATTGAGAACACTTGGAGAAACAGGTTATGAGATAGTTGGTATTTGTGCTCGTTACAAATCTGATAATGTTGGCCATCAAGCAGCCATTAATAATGCGTGTAATACTTATGCCAGAAATGCAGGAAGTGCAATTAAAGGACGTATAGTAAGTGATATGGCAAGTAATGGCGATGATACTTCTGCAGAATTTGATCATTTCTATGCAGCATATGAAACCCTAGTGGAAAAAGAGATAAAGGGTGAGTTGCAAGAATCGTTCAGCATATATAAAGTGTTGGGAAACGGAGAAAAAACAATGCAGACATACTTTATTGTTAATGAAGATGCGGCGACAAAAGCACGAATCCGAGCATACGAAAATGCTCTGAAAGAAAGTGAGGCCGCGCAGAAATATGCAGAAAAGGTCAGTGAGTTTGTTCGCGAAGGTTTTGAAAACGAATAATTAAAAGGAGCTGTGTCGTACTATGATGGGCGGCACAGCCTCTCTTTTGTATGAAACAGAGAATAGTCATATCAATTCTTGGAATATTAATATATTCTACGATTAACGCTCAATCGCGGGAAAGTATAATAAAGGATCCTTCCTATATATGGGGAGAAGGAAAAGGTTCTACTGTAGCCGAAGCAGATAAGAATGCATTAGCAGATCTTACTAGTAGAATTACAACTCACGTCTATAGTTCGTTTGATATTGTTGAAGAAGAGACCACAGATGGACAAAAGGTTGATAGTAAAACATATGTATCTAACCGTGTAAAAACCTTTTCACACGCAACTCTATCAAACACAGAAAAGAGCATAATTAAAAATGAGCCGGATGCGCATGTTATTAGATGGATAAAGCGCTCAGAAGTACAAAAGATGTTTGAACTTCGTCTATTTAAGGCCAAGGATATGGTAGAATCTGCATTAAGAGCAGAAGCCATGGGTAAGGTAGATGATGCACTTAGAAATTATTACTGGTCTTTAGCCCTTGTACGTTCGCTACAACACCCTAATGATGCTAGATATACCACTGAAGATGGGGAGTCGCATGTTTTAATGAATTGGCTTAAGGAAAAAATAGATGCTGTTTTTGATGATCTAACAATAACCGCAGTAAGAAGACGGAATGATGATGTAGACCTCTCCATCAGTTATAGAGACAAACCAGTGACCAGTGTAGATTATACATTTTTTGATGGCAGAGATTGGAGCAATATATATAGCGCTAAAGATGGTTATGGCGTATTGGAGTTAGCAAAGGGTAACGATAGCGAGAGTTATCATGTGAAAATAGAGTTTGAATATCAAGGCGAATCTCACATAGACAAAGAAATAGAGTCTGTATTGTCTGTTGTTAGAAGTATTCCTATGCGCAAATCATATAAAACCGTGATGGCACTAGATGATAATGAAGAAAGAACGGCTAATGTGGATTATGGTCAAAATTTCAGTAAAATCTCTGACGTTCAAATAGATAAACCTCAAGAAATAACTAATAAAATTGAGGTATATGAGGAAACCTTAAATAAGGTTTTGGCTAGTATCTCAAGTAAAAAGTATGATGCAAACGCGTCATATTTTACAGCAAACGGAATGGATATATATACCAAACTTATAAGGTATGGTACGTCTCGAATAGTGGGTGATGTAGCTCCCAAATACTATGAAAGTATGGGAGGAGTTGTTGCGAGAGGTCTAAAAATGAGTTTCTCATTTAAGACAGGTATTAGACAAGCATTTGTAGAGGATGTAATATTCTATTTTAACCAAAATGGTAAAATAGATAATATTACCTTTGGATTGGGCAATGCGGCCGAAACAGATATTTTATATAAAGGGGTGTGGAAAGAGGATACGCGTAGAGCAATAATTGAGTTTTTAGAAAATTACAAGACCGCATACGCGCTCAAACGTCTTGATTACATAAATACTGTTTTTGATGACGATGCAGTGATTATAGTGGGAAATGTTGCGACTCGAATGGTTGCAAATAAAGAAGATGGTGGAATGTCGTATATGGGTAATAAGGTAATTAAGCATAATAGATATACAAAAGATCAGTATTTGCAACAGTTAAAAAGGTGCTTCGCTAGCAATGAATTCATAAACATAAGGTTTGCAAATAATGATGTCATCAAATTAGGCAAAGGAGGAGAAACATATGCAATTCAAATATCCCAAGATTATTACTCTTCGACTTATGGAGATAAAGGCTATTTGTTTTTGATGGTTGATATAAACAACCCTCAAAAACCGCAGATTCGTCTGAGAACTTGGCAACCAGAGAAAGATCCTAATTTTGGGTTATATGGTCCTGGGGATTTTAAATAACGTAGCTTCGAGAGTGTAGAGGGTGTAAAATAAATAGTATCAGTCTGCAATAATAGAATCAAGATATAGTTTATTTTACATTCTCATGAATTCTTGCTATTTGTAAATTTAGCTATTCGAAAAAAAGTTTGTTACGATTATTAAAAACGTTTGGATAAGTAAAAAAATAGGTGTTATAAAAATATCCTTAATATTTAGGACAAATATCCACAATGTAAAGTACAATACTCTTCAATGTTAAGTACATTACTCCCAAATATTGTGGATATTTTATATCGTACTTTTTATTTATATAAACATTTCTTATTGCCTTTGTATGGGCATAGATACAATTTTATTTGATGATTAGAGTAAAGTGTATTCATTGAACACATCTTAAATAATAAGGCTATGAAGATTCGTGATGCGTTGTTTATTGGTATAATGTTGTTTTCTGTAGACGCATATTCCCAATTAGAGAGTTATTCCAATTACAGGAAACAAATGACAAATGATTTCCGCAGTTTTAGAAATGGAGTCATAAATAACTATGCATCATTTTTGGATGGTGTGTGGGAACGTTATGATACATATAAACCAATAAAGAGAGATAGAGTACCTAAGCCTGTTGTTTTGCCAAATGCAGAACAAATTCCCCAATCACTCCAATTCACGGATATTACCCCTCTGGACTTTAAAGCAACACCACTTGTTACTGTACCCGTTCAAAAACCAAATATAACAATAGTGCCTCCAAAAGGAAAAACTGTAGATTTTATTTTTGGGGGAAAGACTTTGAAAGGGCCACAAATGAGTTGTGTTAAGTTATCCACAGGTGATAACAAGGATATTGCTACAGTGTGGCGTACATATCAGAAAAGCAATGTAAAGGAAATAATAACTATATTGCAGAGGTTATCTATTTCAAGTGAACTTAATGATTGGTTTACTTTTCTAATGGTACAACAATACGCTAATGCAATTGTGTACAATGGAAATAATTCAGATAAAGTTGTACTTCAGCATTTTTTGCTTGCTAATATGGGATTTGATGTCCGGATTGCTAGGGGAGAAAACCAAATATATCTGTTAGTTCCTTTTAAACAACAAGTATATGAAAGAAGTTATATGACTATCAACAACCAAAAATATTATATTTTCAATGCTAATAATGACAAGATTAATGATGTTAAATACCTTTATTCATGTGTCCTTCCAACTGATGCGTATTGCGGAGAAACATTAGATTTGCTATACAATTGCAAGGAAAAGATAGAATACGGAGAATACAAAGCACGGTGTGTTTCAGATGGCGTTATAGAGGTAACAATCAGTGTAAATAATACTTTGATGGAGATGTTACGTCATTATCCACAAATGGATGTGCCAGAATATGCACGCTCATCCGTTGATCCAATATTGAGGAATCAATTCTTGACTCAAATGGCAAACCAAATACGAGGTTTATCGCAAGAAGAAGCCGCTAACAAAATTATTCATTTTGTACAGTATGCATTTGATTATGCAACAGATGAAGAGCAACATGGATATGAAAAGACATATTTTTTAGAAGAAAACTTTTATTATCAACAAAATGATTGTGAAGACAGATCTATAATCTATGCATATCTTATTAGAGAATTGCTAGGTTTAGAGGTCCATCTTATTAAGTTTCCTGGTCATGAATGTACCGCAGTTCATTTTGTAGATTCAAGGATATGTGGAGATGGCTATGTTTATAAAGGAAAACGTTTTATAATATGTGATCCAACATACATTGGAGCAAAAATAGGAATGTGTATGCCAAATTACAAGAACACAAAACCAATAGTAGAATTGTGGTAGATAAAAGTAAGTAAATCTAACGCTAGGCTCATATTGATAACTCTTGCTGCTTTAGTTGAATTGTTTTATGTTAACTCACATGGTTAATCAAGAATTCATAGTTATATATAAGGAATATTTTTCAGTTAACTTACCACTACCTAAAATTAGTGATTTTTGCGCTCGGGGGATAAATATCGGTGATGTAATGCCTGTGTAATTTTATTTTTTTCGTACCTTTGACTCTGCCAACCAAAGACCACGAAAGCCTATGACACAGATAACGGATGCTGATCGCAGGTTCATGCAGATGGCGATAGACCTGAGCATGGAGAATGTGAAGAACGGGGGCGGACCCTTCGGTGCCGTGATAGTGAAAGATGGCGAGGTGGTGGCGACAGGGACAAACCGTGTGACGGCAAACAACGATCCTACGGCTCATGCCGAGGTGAGTGCCATACGCGAGGCGTGCCAAAGGATGAGGCACTTCAAAGTGGAAGGATGCATCTGCTATACCTCGTGCGAACCTTGTCCCATGTGTCTGTCTGCCCTCTATTGGGCAGGGGTGAGCGCCATCTTCTATGGCAATACCAAGGAGGATGCCGACCGCATAGGCTTTGGCGATGACTTTATATATCGTGAGATAGAGAAACCATACGAATACCGTTCCATCCCCATCCATGGCATGATGCGCAACGAAGCCCTCGAGGCCTTCCGCCAGTGGGAGTTGAAGGACGATAAGATAGAATATTGAAGAAAACGGAAAACGGAAACGGAAAACTATGCGGACGCTGCACGCAGTTCCCCAACGTCGCAATGGGGATTGCGACCCTCACGAGGCACAGATTGACATCCAGTCAATCTTCCCAGGACCTCGTTCGCCCTACGGCTCACCGCTCATCCGCTCACCGTTTTCACCTTTCACATTATAGGATGACACTTGCAGAACTTAAGATAGGACAGACGGCCACGATACTGAACGTGGGTGGCGAAGGCTCCC
>JAFOCU010000124.1 GCA_017381055.1 Lachnospiraceae bacterium | reverse complement strand
GAAAAATGGTACGCATATTATGGCGATGATCTTTACTTCCCATATGAAGTATCTATATGGCAATACTCTTCTAACGGAAAGATTGACGGAATAAGCGGTTCGGTTGACTTAAATATTTCGTTCAAAAAATACGAATAATATATTAAATTAAAATGCATTTGGGGATATTACATTCCACCAAATGCATTTTTTATATGACTAATTTTATTATTATCAAATCCTATCACATCAAATCTACATGGCATACCATAAAATTCTTTTTTATATGCCAAATAGGCCTCTGCCACTCTATAGATTATCATTTGCTTTTTATAATTTACAGCCTCAGCAGAATAACCATAGGAATTGCTTTGCCTAAACTTAACCTCCACAAAAACTATGACATTTTTCTCTTTTGCAATTATATCTATTTCACCTTTTTTGCTTCGAAAATTCCTATCTAAAATAACATATCCTGCTTTTTGTAAGTAATCACATGCAATATCCTCGTAATCAGTTCCCAATTGACGTTTGTTCATACTTAGTTACCCATTACCTTTGCTTTGATTTTGTCCATTCTATCTACAAAAACAAGTATCTCTGCCACCGCTCCGTATAATTCTGGTGGTATAGCCTCACCTAACTCTAATTTAGACAATGTTTTTGCTAACTTCTCATCCTCATAAACTGGAATATCATTTTCACTAGCAGCTTGTGTAATTCTATCAGCCAAAGCACCTTTGCCTGAAGCAATAACCGTTGGCGCCTCATCACCTGGATTATATGACAATGCTACTGCAATTTTTGATTTATTCTCTTTTTCATTATCATAATTCAGCAAATTGCCACCTCCTTAGGCTCTTACATCAAATGAATATCTCTTAATAGAAATCTGAGGTTTGTCATTCTCTAGCATATTCATAAATGCATTTTCATTACTTGAATCAGGCATAACTAAAGCATTTAAAGTTACAGAGTAACCTCTTTTTGTTAATCTTTCTTTAAGCTCATCTAAATGTTCTTCTACTAATTTAACTGATGTTATATCTTTTAGCGAAAACTGTGTCTTTAAGGTTTTGCCTTCCAATAAAACATCCACATCTGTTGCACCTAAATGCTCTAAATCCAAATGTAAAAAAGCTGTTATGCTATCTTTGTTAACCGGTTTTCCATTCTTTCTGTTAAATACATACAAATCACCATGAGCCTTACTTTCATTTAGTTTTACTGGTAACTGTATATATGCTGCCATTTGGCTTAAATCTTGCATAAATTGCATATTATTTCTCATATTAGATGTAGTTTGATATAATATGTTGTCTTTATTTCCCGAATTTTCCAAAAGATTCATTAAAAGCTCTGTCTTTTTATCAAGACGCTCATATAACTTTTTAACATTCTCTTTTACTTCTGTTTCATTATCTCCTAATCTATTTACATTAAGTTCAAAGTTCTTTTCAACTTTATCTTTTATATAATCCTTAAATTCATCAGAGACTAAAAATTCCTTTAATTCCTCACTATTTAAGTTGTTTAACTTACCTAATACCTGTTCTGTAGTCAATTTAATTTTAGAATCATTATTTGTATTAACAGATAAAAAAACACCTTCATCTTTTATATTAAGCTTTTCTAAAAACGCTTCATCCTCAGAATTATTCTCTACTGCCTGTTCTTTAATATATGAATTTTCTTTTTGAATAACTTTCACAGTTCCATCTTCACTGGTATTCATCTTATTATAAGTAGCCGTAGTGTCTACATCATCGTTTAAAAGCCTGATTATTTCCTTACCCAAACTTGCTACCGTTTGCGAATCATTAGACTGTAAAGCTTCTTCTAGTATTTCTGGAATCTGTGTTGCAACAGTATCTACCTGTGCCATAATTCTATGCTCGCAATTTCTATATGCTGCAAACTGCTGAACATTTTCCTTTGACAACGGTATCCCATGACGTTCCATCATAACAACATCCTGTGGTTCCTCAGCCTCTAAAGTATCTACTTTTTTTATCATTTCACTTAAAGACTGCTTGTCTATAGACATCTCATTTCGCATCATAGTCTTAACAACCTTGATATTCCTATCATTAGCAGGAACCTCTGCAGCCTCTAAAGCTTTTAAAAGTACATTTGTATTAAAATTATTGATTTTAATAGGCTTAATCATTACTGTTTTTCCATCATTAGATGAAACATTGAAAGTAATATGATCACCTATATTTAAATTCTTAGAATCTGCTGTTGTAGCATCAAGAGTTTTTTCATCTCCAAGAAGAATTTTTATTGCATATCCTCTAACATCTATAATATCTCCGCTAAAAGTTGATCCTGGTTGCATCTGTGCAAGCAACATATTGCCTGTAATTTGAGCTGTTTGACGAACAGCATTTCCATTAGTAACAGTAGTTGCACCGCTTGTTCCAGTTCCAGTGGAGGCAGCTCGTAAGCTTTTAATATCTCCGGCAGAAGATGAAGTTATTCTTTTGTCGATAGAATTCATACGATTTTAACCTCCTTTAGACTTTAATAATTAAACAAAATTCTTTATAAAACTTTGTCTATGTATTGGTGTTGGCCCTAATTTCTTTAATGCAGCAATATGTGTCGCTGAACCATATCCTTTGTTTCCTGCAAAGTCATACTCTGGATATAATTTGTGAAATTCCACCATCATTCTATCCCTTGTAACCTTTGCCACAATACTTGCTGCTGCAATAGATATGCTCTTTGCATCACCTTTAATTATAGGCACTTGTTTAATGTCCACCATTGGGATTGTAACAGCATCATTAAGAAGTAATGTAGGTTTAATCTCCAAAGCATCAATTGCCTTTCTCATAGCACTATATGTAGCCTGCAATATATTGATATCATCAATAACCTTTGGACTCTCAATTCCTATTCCTACAGAAATAGCTTTCTCCATTATAATATCATAGAGTTCTTCTCTCTTCTTTTCAGTTAACTTCTTAGAATCATTTATATATAAAACATTAAAATCCTTTGGTAATATTACAGCACAGGTAACCACCGGTCCCGCTAATGGACCTCTACCAACCTCATCAATTCCAGCTATAAACTCATAATCAGCATACTTTTTTTCATACATTTTCATATTTTCTGTTCGTTCTAGTTCTTTGATATACCCGTTATGTACTTTTTTATACTTTTCTAATAATTTAATAACACCTTGTCTTGTGTCTGTTTCAAAATTTTCTATTTTGGAAGGTAATAACTCAACTGGTGAACTTTCTAATATTTCCTTTATCTGACCTACCTTTAATTCTTCGCTCATAATGTTCTCCTAAATTGCTTTATTTGTGGTCTATAAAACTAAACTTATTAAAAGGATAAAATATAACCCAATCTATAACTAATATATAAT
>JAFOCU010000123.1 GCA_017381055.1 Lachnospiraceae bacterium | reverse complement strand
TTTTCTCGAATATGGCTCAACAATATTTCCTGTAAGTATCAACGCAAAATGATACATACCAAAGAATATATACTGCCAACCTGCACCATGCCATAAACCGTTACAAATCCATACACTAAACAATGCAATTGCTCCTGCAAGCATTGGTCCTAAGTGATTACCAAGACGTTTTCTCGCCTTTGTTGTAAGCTTCTTAAGTGGCTTAGACATTGTCAATGGATAGAAAATATAATCCTTGAAAAATGTTCCTAATGTAATATGCCATCTAGACCAAAAATCTGATATGGTTCTAGAGAAAAATGGCTGCTTAAAGTTCTCTGGAAGTCTTACATTAAACATCTGGGCTGTTCCTATAACAATATCCATTGTTCCTGAGAATTCCATATAAAGCTGAATAGTATAGCAAATAGCTCCAATAAGGATTACACCACCATCATACTGATTATAATTAGTGAATATCTCCTGTATAAAATCATTAAGTCGATCTGCTATAACCATCTTCTTAAGCATTGCAAAAAGAATTCTCTGCAAGCCCATTGTAAGACTCTCATATGTAGATCTCTCACCCTTATATAAGTTCACCGCAGTATCTGAATATCTGCTAATTGGACCTTCCATAATCTGTGGGAAGAAACTCATATATAATGCCAATCTACATATATTCTTATCAGCCGGAATCGTTTCTCTATACACATCAAATATGTAAGATACTGCCTGTAATGTATAGAAAGATATACCAATAGGCATCATTATCTTAGGAATTGTTAATGTAATATCTACACCTAAAACATCAAATAATGTATTTATATTTGTAGCAAAAAACGGTGTATACTTTACAGTCAATAAAATACCTAAGTGAAGTAATACGCCAAAAGCAAGTACCTTTCTTTGCTTCTTTAAATACTCTGCTTTAATAGCCTTCTTTTCTTCCTTCTCAGCTGCTTTAAGAGTAATATTACGCTGATTCTGTATGTCTGTAAGCCACAAACCAATATGATGTATAGACATTGTAGAAAAAAGTAAATACATCAAAAGCTTTCCGCTAATGCTATAGAAATATACATAACTTCCTAATATAAGCACAAATGGTCTATACTTCTTAGGACACACATTATACAAAATAAACATTACTGGCAAAAATATTGCCAAATAAAATACTGAAAAAAAGCTAGTCATTTTTAGTCTTCCTCTTGAAGTCTTGTAATCATATCATACATAGCCTGAGCTGAATTAAAGTTAGCTGGAATAATCTCAACTGTTGGGATTGTAACATCAAACTCCTCTTCAAGCTCTGCAACAAGAGCGATAATTGACATTGAATCTAAAATATGATCATCAATAAGTGTTGTACATGTCTCGTAATCTGCCTGAGGCTGAATATCCTCTAAAATCTCAATTAATCTTTCCATTTCCTTTTCTCCTTTTGTCCTTTTAATAATTTGGTTTATTTAAGGGATATGTTGGTAATGCATCCCTTACAGATTTATATGTTCCATCTTCGTTTTTAATAAAAACTGATGGTAAATCCCTACTTAAAAATAATGAGATACCTTCTATCATGCAATAAGCACCAGTCTTCTCAAATTTTATAACATCAGAAAGCTGTAAATCCTTAATAGGAAGCTGCTTAACTAATATATCATTGGCTGTACAAAGCGAACCACATATATTCCAATCAACTGTGTTCTCATCATCTCTTTCTGGTAACACACTACACATTGGGTGCTTCATAGCCATTGACTGACCAAAATATACCAAATGATTCATACCGCCGTCAACTATTGCGTAATTTTGTCCCTTATTAGACTTCATATCTACGACACTTGTGTAATATGTACCACAGCAAGCTGCAATGCTTCTTCCAAGCTCTAATGTTATCTTAGACTTAAAATTCATCTCATTAATAATCTCTGAAAATCCTTTTAAGAATTCATCCTCATCAAATTCCTCATCCTTAAAATAAGTAACAGGGAATCCTGGTCCAAATTCTAACTCATTTGGCACATAATCAAGCTCGTCCTTTAACACCTGAATAAACTCATCAAGCTTTGTAAGCTCTCTCTTTAATTTCTTCAAAGAATTCTTCTGTGTTCCTGAGAAGAACTGAATACCCTCAACAGTAACATTTGGCATTTCTTTTACTTCTGCAATGATTGTCTTAACTTCATCCTTAGTCATACCAAACTGGTTACCACTTGTAAGTCTTGGCATTACAGTAATGCTTCTACCATATTTTGAAGCCGCCTCCATAAGAAGCTTATACTGAACCATTGACTCTATGCTATATATGCCCATCGGTACATCTTCTTCCATAAGTTCATATATAACAGATGGTGTCTTATATACTCCAGAAAAAATAATCTTTTCTGTAGGAACATCCAATTCTCTACATAC
>JAFOCU010000122.1 GCA_017381055.1 Lachnospiraceae bacterium | reverse complement strand
GCCTATGGAAAATCGTACGTATACATTTGAAAGTGGTGCAGTATGGAATGACTTATCAAAATATTTTTCAGAAGGGGAAATTATAGAGGTGGCAGTTGACCCTTATAACTGGAAGAAGTATTACGTAGATTTAGATAAGGCATGGAAAAGTAAGAAGGAAAAGTTTAACTTCTAAGATTCATAGTCGTATGACAAACAAAAGAAAAGGATAAAGGGGAAATTATGTTTGATTATATAGATAGCAATAAATATTTAAGAGATATTAGCTTATTTAATTCTCTTATTAAGAAGCACAAGAAGCTTGTTAATATAGTAATAGTGTGTGCTATTATTTTGGCTCCATTATTATTGATAGCGATTATAGGCGGCATAGGTTCAGGTGATGCAACAGCGGGATTGTTTGGTCCATATCTTATGGGGATAGCGAGTGTAGTTGGTGTAATAGCTAATTATAGAAGTACATATAAACCAATGAAGATGCTTATAGAAGCACTTCAAAGTGATATAAATAACGGTCAGACATATGTGACAACAGGTTATATCCGTCAGATACAAGTTGATCAAATGATGAATTATTATAGGTTAGTAAAGGGAAATGAAAAGAATACAGTTGATCAGATGTATTTAATTATGACAAGTGATGGTGCGGTGTACAGATGTAATCGACTTGGAAATATACCACTTGGTGTACAGCTTAATATACCAGCACAGATAGTGTACTATCCTAATTCAAGGGTGGTATGTAAGATTACTGTATAATGTATATGGTAGAATACATAATAAGATAAATTGTTATATAGGAGTATAGGATTATGAATAATGAATTAGAAAATATAAGTGTAATGAATTATTATAAAGATTATAAATTAATATGCGATAATATGAAGCCTAATATGGGCAATTTGGTTGTGGGCTATATGTCTTTTGTAATAGCAATTGCCTTCGTAATATATACATTTGTTTTTAAAGATGGAAGTTTTGCATCAAAATTTTTTGAATTGATATTGGCGCTCATATTTATAGGCGTTGGTTTTGTTCAGGTAATGTCTGCTAATATGTTTAAGAAGACAGCAGAAAAGTTTCTTAAGGAGTTGGAAGAGGATATTGAAAATCCTGAGTATGAGACAACAAAGATTGTATTCTATGGACAAGGTGTAGAAACAGTAACTAAGAATTTGAGTAAGAAAATAAAGGAAATGCCAGAGCTTTCATATTTTCCTACGCGTATGAATGATAAGAATAATCCAAAAGCAATATATAGATATAACCAACGCAAGTTTACAATGTGTGAGCTTGAGTACGGGACTGTATTAGAGATTACATATTTAAAGCGTAGCAGAGTAATGGCTAGTGCAAATGTGGTGGAGTAAAAGTTTAGCGAGGAAAATATGTTACGAGCATTGAAAAATATAATAGGTGGTTCACTTATATTAGTAATAGGTTTAATTTTCTTTGTAGCCTTCTTAGAAGGCAAGTTTAATACCCGTTATTATGACAAAGAAGAATGTGTGGAAGCAACAGTTACTCATGCTTGTCAGATAAAGGAGTCAGGACGATATTCATGTAATGCAGTAATCTCTTATACTACGCCAAGTGGAAAAGAGTGTCAGTATTATCTCACAAAAATAGGTGGTAAAAGGGTAGATAAAACAAAAAAATATCTTGTGGGCGTTAATGAATTTAATAATGCAGTCTTAGTGAAAAGAGATATATTAACAGGAAAATATATTAGAGATAAGGATTATACAAATGTTTTGCTGATTTTTACACTTGCCATATTATTAGTGGGAATGTTTGTTTATATATTTATTCCTCATATTCATGGTATTATTGTCAGTGGGGTGATGATAGCCTTTGGGGTATTCTTATTTGGTTATAGCTTTATTCACGACCTTGCTTTAGGAACTGCGATTAGAATACTTAGTATATTGATAGTAGTTATCTCGTCTTGGTGTATATTTAGTAGGCATCGAGCGATGTTAAAAGAGAATACAGAGTGTAATTTTGGCACAACAGAATCAGAGGATTTATATCAAGTAACTGCTTCATATAGACAGGAAAAGAAGCCGAAACCAGAAGGTAAATTAAAGAAGCTTTCCAGAAAAATTCGAATTAAGTATAGGGGATTGGGCGAAACCAAATATACTTATTGGGGAATAGCATATCTTGTTGCTGCATTTATATTGGTGGCACTAGGCGCTTATTTAACTTGGGGTAGAGGTGAATATTCTGGCTATAAATGTGCGGATGGCGTTGTTATGGAATTGTATCCATTTGAGTGTTTTAGTGAAGAGGGTGCAATAGGTACCGATTATGCTGCTAAGATAGAATATGAAACAGATGAAGGTGAAAAGAGAATATTTAATACAGATTATGTATTTGGTTTTAGATATGACATAGTGAACTTGGGTGAAATATTAAAGATAGGTTACAAGGATGATAAAGTAACTATATTACAAAAAAATTGTTTTACAGGTAAGTATCAACCTTACAATGCATTATATCCATGGTTATTTATGACTGCAAGTGTATTAGTTGTCATAGGAGTATACGAAATAACAATGATGAATTCGAAAGAGGTAAAAAGATTTAAGCGTGGTTTGGGATGGATTGCGTTTGGTATATTATTTGAATTTGGTTGTAGAGTTTGGATGAGTGGAAACGAAGCAAAAATTGGATGTATACCAGTTATCATTGGAATATATAAATGTTGTAGAGCTATTATATGGGTAATTAGAGGAAGAGACGAGAAAAAGATATAAATATACGTTTTTGTTGCTAAACATATCTGCTAGATGGTATACTGTCTAGCAGATATTCTATTTTATGATTCAAGTGTCAAAAGGTCATAAACCACATGTGCTTGCACAGATGTGGTTTAGTGACTTGTTGACACGTCACAATATGAGCATAAAAGCGGGGCGTTAGCACCGCGATATGCGAATGTTGTGTAGGATTGTGAGAGTGCGAAGCACGTAGCAATCCGTTGAATCTTTATATTACTATTCCACAGAAAGTGAGGATTACATTATGAGATATGTTACAAAAGGAACTTGTTCCACAGCTATTAACGTAGAAGTTGAAAACGGTATCATCCAGTCGGTAGAATTTGTTGGCGGATGTCATGGAAATACACAGGGCGTTGCGGCGCTAGTAAAGGGTATGGAGGTTGAGGATGCTATTTCTCGTCTCGAAGGAATTGATTGTCGTGGAAGAGGAACATCTTGTCCAGATCAGCTTGCTAAGGCTTTAAGACAGACTCTTTAATTTTGAATTAGAT
>JAFOCU010000121.1 GCA_017381055.1 Lachnospiraceae bacterium | reverse complement strand
CAATCAAAGTGTATAAAACATCTGATTCCATATAGTAATATATATATAATATATAACTATTTTGTAATAGATTGTAATAATTTAGCACTCTCTCCTATACTCTGCTAATGATTATACATAAAATATTTGAAGTAATTTGTTTTGATTAAGTTGCGCCCTTGAAATGAGAGGAGTTTTGGTGTTAGGATATAACTATGGACACGAAATGTTGAACAATTTATACTTAATAAAAAGGAGTTCAACACAATGGCTAAAAATCAAAAATCTTATACACCAGAATTTAAGCAGCAGATTGTTGATCTGCACTGTCAAGCTGGCAAAGGAGTAACTGAATTAAGCAACGAATATGGCATTCCAAAAGGCACTGTATCTACATGGATTAAAAATCTTGCACCTGTTGCAGTTTCCGATACCGAGACTATTTCATTAAAGGAGTACAAAGCACTTCAAAAGAAAATGAAGGAGCTTGAGATTGAAAACGAAATATTAAAAAAAGCTACTGCCATATTCGCAAAAAATCAATAGCTGAATACGTGTCCTTTATTCAGGCTAACTTAGATAAATATACTGTTAAACAAATGTGCTCTGCACTTAAATTTCCTCGTAGCACTTATTACGCTGCTATCAACCATGTTCCTTCTAGACGTGAACAAGAATACAATAGATTCAGCGAAGAAGTCCTATCTGTTTATAATGAATATAAAAAACGCTACGGAGCAATTAAAATCCATCGAGAGCTTAACGATAAAAATATTCCTTGCTCTATTAAAAGGGTTCAGCGTCATATGAAAAAGCTTGAGATAAAGAGCATTGTTGTCAAAAAGTATCAATACCAAAAGAATCAAGGCACTGTTCCTGATGACAAGGAAAATATTCTTAATCGAGATTTTGAGGCTGAAACAGTATTCAAAAAGCTTGTAACAGACATAACATACATACATGTAGTTAATGAAGGTTGGACCTATCTAGCATCAGTAATGGATTTATATGATCGCAAAATAATAGGATGGGCCTATGGTAAAAATATAACTGCAGAGCTTGCTACAAAGGCTGTCAAAAATGCTTGCATAAACATACCAGATACTAAAGGAATTATTCTTCATAGTGATCTTGGCAGCCAATATACCAGTGAGGAATTTGAAAAGTATTTACAGGATCAAGGGATAATTCATTCTTTTAGTAGAAAAGGAAATCCCTATGATAATGCATGTATAGAGTCCTTCCATTCAGTACTCAAGAAGGAAGAAGTCTACACTACCACTTACCACACATTTGAGGAGGCACAAACTGCACTCTTTGAATATATAGAGTCTTTCTACAACCGAAAAAGGCGCCATAGTGCTCTTGATTACAAGACACCACAACAGGTTGAAGATGAGGCTCTGGCAGCATAAGAAACATCTCTCCTTGCGATTAAGTAGGGAGAGAATAGTTCAACTTTTTGTGTCCAAAGTCTTGACATAGGTCCAGGGAGCAATATCGAAAAACGCTAAACTAAAAGGAGAAAATATAAAATGTTTTAAAGGACCTGCTGCTATAATTGCAAGAAATGGGCAGGCAGGAAAAGTGATGTTTATAGAAAAAGGCATGTTTACAATTAATGATCACGCATATGTTTT
>JAFOCU010000120.1 GCA_017381055.1 Lachnospiraceae bacterium | reverse complement strand
CGCTCCGAAAGGCGAATCTCGCGAATACGCTCAAGCAAATCATCGAAGTAATCTTTGCCGAAATGCTTGCCTTGCTTTAGGCGTTCATCGTCAAGAACAAAGCCTTTAATTATCATTTCTTTCAGTACCGAGGTTGCCCATATTCTGAACTGAGTAGCTTGATAACTATTTACACGATAGCCAACAGCAATGATTGCATCAAGATTGTATAGCATCTGGGGACGATTGACCTCTCTATCGCCCTCCATTTGAAGTATCCCAATTTTTCGGATAGTTGCCGATTCTTGCAGTTCGCCAGACTCAAAGATTTGTGCGAGATGATAATTCACAGTCCTGACATCCACACCATACAATTCAGCCATTCGTTTTTGCGACATCCAGAAGGTCTCGTTATTGAAAATGACTTCAATACGAGCTTCCCCTTGTTTTGTTTTATATAATAAGATATTGGATGATAGCGCATTAACAGCAAGTTCTACAGATGATACATCCTGTTTGAAATATTCTCTTGCTATTTGCACTTGAGGCTTTTTCCCATCAGCATTCTCCGCTATTATCAAACACGCCATACGTGATAAGTGCATATTCTCAACCTCGCGGAATGTACCAGAACCCAACTTAACCATTTCAACCGTTTGGTTAAAATGGTCTGCCGTTTTCATGCCTTTACCATTGGCTACTGCGATGGCCTTGTTAAGAATACGGGTGAACTTCTGATAAGTACTATACCCAAGAGCATTGCATAATTCTCTTGATGTCCAATACTCTTGTCCGTCCTCTTCCAATTTCTTTATCTGCTCAAAGTCAGAATACATCTGTGATATGTTGTTGCATTCAGTCATCCTGTTCGTTATTTTATAAATCCAATATAGGTGGTCTTCGTAGGGTGTACTCGTAGAAATTTATCGTCTTTATCTTCTTTATATGAAGAGATAAATTTAATTTTCATCAGAGCATCCAAAAGATTTCTATGTAATATATCATTAGGCAATAATGGTTTTTTACTTTTCTCTCCAACCTCTATGTATGAATTTCCTATATTATTAAGAAGTTGCCTAATTATAATATGATCGTGACAATCATTTTTTATAGCTATCACTATCAATTCAAGTTTTTTGTTGATATCACTATACGCTTTTACCAAATCTATTAATGAATCATTAGTAAGATTAATCTTTTGTTTTTTACAGAATGTATCAATAACAATATTTGCAATAGATTGAGAACTTTGTATTATATCAAATGGGATTATTCCGATAATATTATATTTCTCATCTATAGAGAATGCAGCACTATTTAGAATTTCTTGAACATTCTTATTATTAAAGTTATATTCCCAATCCAGTTGTTGCATAAAAGCTTTTGAGTGGAATGAGATATACTCCGCTAATGCATTAGTTTTATTAATTTCTGCTAAAACCTGCTGGCTAAATGGAACTCTTCCGCTACTAATAAGAATGCATAATCTTTTGTACTCTAAATCTGCCAAAAGATCTATTTGAGGGAATTCACCAGCAAATGATGGTAGTAACTTCTTGTAGTTCTCAATACTTAACTGATTATATCCGAATAAATCAACATATAGATCAGTTGTATTATCTAATGATACAGGGCATTTTTCTTGTGATAATTCTTCTGCATAATAATTGATATAATCGTAGAATATATTAGGTATCTCTTCCTTACAACTACTAAAGTAGAAGGATGTGTTATCCCAAGTAGGCAACACTATTCGTGTTTCAATGGCAATGTCGTACAATGCAGAACTTACTATTCCACTAAAATCTTCAACACGATTTATCGCACCTGTTAGATACTGTTTTTTAACATTGGCCTCTATATCGTTAGAATTCAATATGTATAGAATGTTATCAACACGATCATCCTTATTTGTGTTTTTAAGAAGGGCTATTACCTCCGAGATATTATTATTCACATAAGCTATAAAGTTCTCATTATTTGTTTGTTTAATACGGCTGTAGTTTAAGCTTTCTTCAGTTATTGTTATATCACCCGCACAAAGATGTTTGGTTATAAAAAGCAGATTGCTAAAATTAATCTCGTAATCGCTATTCTCAATTACATAGTCCAATAAGTCATCCGAACCATAACAAAGACTAGTAAAATTGCAATTCCTTGCAAGTATTAAAGCTCTATCTAAAGAGATGCCATCTATATGATTAACCAAGAATTCAAAATTGCCATTAAGCCATTTTTGAGCTACATCACCAAGTTCGTTACTGTATTTTAGATAAGCTTCTATAAGATTATCTCGTTCCTCAGTATTCTGCCAACCAATAATATTACTCCATGCATTTGTATTTTCTATGTAGTGTTTAAAAACAATTTCACCTTGCTTACCTTCTGTGTAATATTGAGATAAGAATTGGATCGGAGCATTATCTCGTTCTAAACGAGACATAAAATGCTCAAACTTTTCTTTATAGGTTTTATTTGAGGCCGCTAGAAAATCTAATAACTCAATATTTAGAATGGCATCACTCTCAAACATATAATCTTTTAGCTCCTTAACAAAATTTTCAATCTTATCAATATGGTTATCATAGGGGCGATCAATTTGTCTCTTTATACTTAACAATAAAGTCCTATCTTCTGAAGAAACCATCTCAGGATAAAAATAAGAAATGTAGTCATAGTATTCTTCATCAATATATCCAAGTCTTATAAAAATATCTTGCATATCAGACAGGCCAAGCTTCTGGTATGTATTAGACTTTCCTAAGTTGTATTTTGATATTAAATCTTTTATTAATAATGATTTAATACGTATAGTCTCTAATTGGACACGCTTATATTCTGTTTTAAAATATACCCTATCAGACTTCAATAAGTTTAATCTATCATTATAATGATTTGCTTTGATAAATGATACTATATCGTTGTCCTGAGATTTTGTGTCGTAATTTCCATAATAATAATAATGATAACGATATTGTATCATTTGCATTGAAAGAAGTTTTGCAAACAATTCATCATTCTCTGCAATTTGTTCTAGAGAATAGTAAGTGTTGTCAATATTAATTGATATCAATGTCTGATTTATTGTTGTACGCCATTTATATAATAATACTAATCTTAACTCAGATAACTGTATATGTAAATTATTCAAGAATGACTTTTCCTCTTCTACTATTTCATTTTTTTTAGATTCAATAACCTTTAAAGCTTCATCAATGAGTAAGTTTTTGCTGTTAATGCACTCGTATATTTTACCTTGACGGCGATGTAGCAGAGCAAAATCTTGTGGAAAGTAATTCTTATATACTATCATTGCAAGAAGTTTAGTCTTATTTAATTGTGTCGCTTGAGTAGTACATAACTTATCCCTGTATTGCTTATATTCGTTGACAATATTAGTTAGGATACGCATATCTTGTATAAAGAATGCCATTTCAGACAAATCGTCATCTGAAATCTCATTGTCACATCCTTTTGCTTTAAGAGCTGCTTTAAGCTTGTCTTTAGAGTTTGAAGGATTGATAACTGGTATGACAGTAATGATATAATCAAAGAACTTAGTCCTTTCCTCATCTTTGAATATATCATCTTTGACGGCATATATGAATGTAATATGTCTGCCAACAATTTTAGAGTCATTTATTAGCTGATTCAGTTCTCGAAGTTTTAGGAAGATATTTGGTGTGCCAAATCGATCTAAATCTTCAATAATAACGACATCATATTTAGTTACTTGAAAGAAGTATAGAATTTCATCAAGATGCCTATTGAAGATAGAATTGTTTTCAACAACTTCTATCTCTGCATCTTTTAAATTTAACTTATTAAGTTTAGAGTTGCTATATGACCTAAAAATGTATCTTATAGTAAAAAATAATCCCCCCAACAAATACCCTGCTGCCAGAAAATCAAATAGCATATTCCAAGCATATCCCCAGCAGAAAAAGTTATATATACTTTCTACTTTAGCAAAATTTGGCTCAAAAAGAACCAAGAAGCAAATTAAAGAGAGTACGGCACATATGGGATATTTAATTAACTCCCATTTTGTTAAATGTACAATTCTTCTAAAACGAGAATTAGGGACGTTTTTTGCTTTTTCTCGATAAATGAGTTGTTGAAGAATGCTATACTCAATCTTTCGATTAAGATTTTCCGTTGGATTGTTTATTTTTGCTTCTTTGTTATAAGGACATTGTTGCGTTGTTGATTCTGTATTCTTATCTTCTTCCTTTTGTTCTTCTAAGCTCTCATCATTTGCTTGTAATGTTGCAAGAGATATGGGAAGATAATTACGCCCTTTAGGGAAATCTTCCATAAGAGTAATAAGCACAGAACTTTTGCCTGAGCCATAAGGGCCAGTAAGAGCAATATTCTTTATGTGTAGTTTCTCTGCTGAGGATAATACTTCATCTAACTCTATTACTGATTTGTAAGAATCTTCTGCTTTTCCTAACTTTTTGGGTAGTAATGTATCTATTGCCATGATTTATATTTAATATTAAAGCGAAATAGATTTATTTCTCGTATAACTTCATCATTGTTCCATAGGAAATCAACTCGCCTGGTTGCATTTTTGTCTTGTATATATGCACCCATTCATCGCCCAAAGGGATATAAGTAGAAAGATTCAATTTGAGGCATAAGCCACCACCTCCTGCTCCAAAATAGACCTTTTCAACTTTATAGTAGCCATTGATTTTACCATCGACCATTGGCAAAAAATATTGCACATCCATAAAGTTAATATATTTAGGAGGGACCTCCACGGTATATACCGTAGATGCATGATTATAGAATGTGGAAAAATCTTTATCTGTACCTCTAACTAACCCTGTTAAGATATTCTTAACCTCTTGCTGCGGTAGTTGATTTAGTGTGCCCACATTCTCTACACTATCTATATGCAAATCTGTATCAAGCTTAAATGTATCACTTACAATAAAGTGCGATTGCATAGAGTTTATTAGTTCGTCGCTACTTTGATTCTCTCTGCTTATCGTTTCTATACCGATACCAAGATTGCTCCAAAATTTAGGCTCATCACCCTTCATTACCGCCAATATCAAATAGTTGCCATCAGCCTTGGGGCGATATATCTTACCATTCAATAAATGGAAATTATCTTGTATAAACCTATAACAATCCATTCCCTCTCGAGGTTGCAAGACTCTAAATGTATACAAACGATTTAAAGAGTCCTGTATTCTATTGCGAAATTCTTTTCGAACATACTCTCGCCAAGCAGCCTGGGCACCCTTATTATCTCGTCCATACAGCGATGCAATGTATAGAAAATTCACATCGTAGTGACACAGCAGCAATGTGTCTCGGTCAAATAGTCGATTCTCGAACTGCCGATTTAATTGTACACCATTCTCTTGTGCTTTTATCTCCTTATCATCAAATGACAAGAATTTTTGACCACCTGATTTCTTATTAGGGATTCTTGCACTAATAAAGAAATTAGGTATGGGGTTGTAACCTTCTGTGAGAGCGTCTCTTAGCTGAGGCTGCTCATTACTGTTGTCACCGCCCAAGAATAGATTCATATTCCATTGAATGACATTTCTTGCGTAGGTATATTGTTTATATATAGACTTATCCCCGAGATGTGTTCGATCGTTCCTGGTGCGCTTGTAGTATTTACTATCGCCTATGTAGTATGTAAGTTCAGAAGAGAGGTCCGATTGCTCGATAAGTCCCTGGCCTATGAACATATGATCCACTAACTTGCCATCTTTCTGCTCGGTAAGCTCCTTAGGCAGGTTATGTTTGTCGCTGCCACTTATCAAGGTATCTATCATAACCTCGAAAATATGCTCAAAATTCTTGGCAAGCAGATAGTCTTCAGCCTGTCTATTCATCGAGATCTTATACTCTCTATCGAAGAATGCATAGCACAAATCCCATATTCTCAGGGCCTTGTCCGAGAAATACTTATATTTGATTAGTCTTAGTCTACGGCAACCAAGTTTCTTGTCAATATATGCCTTTTTCAACCTGTCGGGATCGATAAGTTGATAGTGAATGTTTATTTCAAACGAGAAACCATGCACTTCACGGATATAGTTCAAAATGGAGAAATATATAATGAGCAACTCCTCGTCGAAGTTCACCATCTTTTTCTTATTTACAGGGTTGATATAGACTGGTGTTCCCTGTTGGATGATGGCTTGCGATGAGTTTATTGTTTTACTCCAATTGATCTTGTTATATCCGGAGTGTATGTTTTTAACTATGAAGGTAAAATAGTCTTGGTTGTTTTTGTTAAAGTCTCGGAGG
>JAFOCU010000119.1 GCA_017381055.1 Lachnospiraceae bacterium | reverse complement strand
CTACACCGTTAGAATTCCATGGTTTAGACACTTCAAGAGGTCCCATGAACATTTCATAAAGTCTTAATGTATCTGCACCATACTCTTCCACAATATCACTTGGATTTACAACGAACTCTGGGAAACGTTTACCCATTTTGATTCCGTTTTCACCTAAAATCATACCCTGATGAACTAATTTCTGGAATGGTTCTTTTACTGGTGATAAGCCCTTGTCATATAAGAAACGGTTCCAAATACGTGCATACATCAAGTGACCTACCGCATGTTCAGGTCCACCTACATATAAGTCAACTGGTAACCAGTGTTTTAATAATTCCTGATTTGCAAATTCTTCATCATTGTTTGGATCAATATATCTCATGTAGTACCATGATGAACCTGCTGAACCTGGCATAGTAGATGTCTCACGAATACCCTTTACGCCGTTTGCATCATACTTCTTCCATTCTTCTGCATTTTCAAGAGGTGCTTTACCGTTTTTACCCTTATAGTCTTCAAGCTCTGGTAAAACAAGTGGTAATTCTTCGTCTGGAATAAAGTAAATTTCTCCATCTTCTTTATATACACATGGAACAGGTTCGCCCCAGTATCTCTGACGAGCAAAAATCCATTCACGGAAGTGATAATTTACTTTTCTTCTTGCAACACCCTTATTTTCTAATTTAACTGTGATAGCTTCTTTTGCTTCTTCTACAGTAAGACCTGTAAATTCTTCTGAATTGATTAACTTGCATCCTTTTCCAAGGTAATCCTGCTTCTCAAATGCGCACTCAGAAACATCGCGGCCTTCGATAACCTGAATCATATCAATATTATGAGCAATTGCATATTCGAAGTCACGCTGGTCATGGCTAGGAACCGCCATAACTGCACCTGTACCATAGCTTGCAAGTACGAAATCACCGATGAAAAGTGGTACTTCTTTGCCATTTACAGGGTTAATTGCATATAAACCTTTTAACGGACAGCCAGATTTTGTCTTATTTAATTCTGTACGGTCCATATCATTTTTCTTTAATGTTTCGTCAATATATGCCTGAACCTCTTCCTTGTTTTCCACACGATCCATAAGGCCTTTCACGATTTCTCCATCTGGAGCAAGTACCATGAATGTGATACCATAAATAGTTTCAATACATGTTGTAAAGATAGAGAATTTTCCACCACCTACGATATCAAAATCTACTTCTACACCAGTACTCTTACCAATCCAGTTCTTCTGAATTTCTTTTGTAGATGTTGGCCAATCAATTTCTTCTAAACCTTCTAATAATTTCTCAGCAAATGCAGGCTGATCAATTACCCACTGCTTCATGTTCTTTCTGATAACTGGATAGCCACCACGTTCTGATTTACCGTCGATTACTTCATCGTTAGATAAAACAGTACCTAATTCTTCACACCAGTTAACTGGCATGTCAACAAGCTTTGCATATCCATCTTCGTATAACTTTTTGAAAATCCACTGTGTCCACTTATAGAATGTAGGGTCAGAAGTTGCAATAACTTTAGACCAATCATAGTCAAAACCTAATTCTTTCAACTGATTAGAGAAAGTCTTAATGTTTTCCTGTGTGAATCCATTTGGATGATTTCCTGTAGAAACCGCATACTGCTCTGCAGGCAAACCGAAAGAATCATATCCCATTGGATGAAGGACATTGTAACCCTGCATACGTTTCATACGAGACATAATATCTGTAGCTGTGTATCCTTCTGGATGTCCTGCGTGAAGGCCTACTCCTGATGGGTATGGGAACATATCAAGTGCATAATATTTAGGCTTGCTAAAATCCCAAACATCTGTCTTGAAAGTCTCATTTTCCTCCCAATATTTCTGCCATTTCTTTTCCACCGTTTTGTGATTGTACATTTCTGACATTTTCTTACCTAACCTTTCTTAATTCCTAATATTAAGGTATCAAAACACCTTAATTGGGATTCCACGGATTGATACGTGCTACGCACTCCCTCAATCCTACTCAACATATAACCACTTATGTGCAAGCACAGTGGTTAATGACCTTTTGACACTGGAATCCTCAAATAAAAATCGCCCCTATGTGACGATTCACATAGAGACGAATAAATTCGCGGTACCACTCTATTTCGTGTGCAAGCACACGCACTCTTTAATCAAATCATAGTCATTTACGACTACGATTAACATTCTGTAACGGGAATTCCCGCTTTAGACTACTTTTGTTAAATCAATTTCCCCTAAAGACCTCAGAGGCGAGTTGGGAGGGCTCCTGTACTGTCTCACACCAACCGACAGCTCTCTTAAACATTACGTTCTCTTAATACTCCTCGTCAAAGGTTTTCTTGTATTCACAATGTGTTAATTCTATACAGAATATAAGCTTTTGTCAAGTGATTTAAAGCTTTTTCTAACCTTAATCTCATTAATAGAATACGTGGTTTCCGATAAAGGTTCCATTGATAATTCCATTTTTCATTCTAAAGAATAACCATGGACCTGTTCTTTTTCCATTTTCAATAACTTCTATAGCCGCATCTATACATGACTGCTGCATATTTTCCATAGACAAAGCAATAGCATATTTTCCTGATTTATATGGCGAAAACTGTCCTGTTTGACTTATTACTCCTTCTACAGTATTAGGAAATCTTGGACTTTCCACTCGATTCATAACTACTGTACCTACAGCCAACTGACCTTCATAGCTTTCACCTCTAGCCTCACACCAGATAATCGCTGCCATTCTCTTTACGTCACCTTCTAGCTGCTGGTATGGAATCTTTTCCACATTATTAGTTCCATTAGCAAGCTCTCGTTTACGACGTTCTTCTTCTTCCTTAAGCTTTTCGATACTGTTCTTACTAGCTTCTATCTCAGCCTCAATAGCTTCCGCCTTAGCCATAGCTTCTTCTATCTGTTCTTTATGGGAAGCAATATTTTGAGATGCCTCACTCATAGCACTTTCAAGATTAGCCTTCTGTGCCTCTTCATCAGATACAAGCTTATCTAGAGCGGCTTTTTCATTTTCTAATTCCACTCTTGCAGCCTCCGCTTCTAAAAGATTACTCTTATAGGCTTCCATCTGATTTTTATCATATTCTGTAATAGCAGATACATACTCCATTCGTTCAAATATCTGATCAATACTTTTAGATGACATCAATATATCCATGTAATCAACATTTTCTGATTCATACATATACTTGATTCTAAGTTTCATAGCTTCATATTGTGCTTCCAAACTAGCATCTATCTCAGCGATTCTAACATTAGTTTCCTCAATCTGAGTATTCTTTTGCTGTATCTGTAGGTCCAAATCCTCCAATACTGCTTCTATCTCAGACGTAGCTTCATTTAAACCAACAATATAATCTTCTAAATCATCCTTAGACTTTTCTAAATCATCTAATTTATCTTGTATCTCGTTATACTTCTCTTCATTTTCAGATATCTCATCCTCTAAATCCGATATCTGGTCTGCTCTAGCACCAGACGCTCCACCTATACAAATAAATATAAGTAAAGCACATATCACTCCATACTTAACTAGTAATCTAAACTTCATAAAATACCTCTTAGATACCTAACTGACCGTAAATCTCGCTAGGTACATTAGCCTTAACTAATATGCCTTCGGCTATATATTCCTCTGATATAAGCTGACCGTACTTTCTGATAAGCTGTAGTTTTCCAGCCTCGTTATAAGAAAATACATGTTCTACATACACACTTCGCTCCTTAAGTATATTTTCAATGGTATCTACCAATTTGTCAAGTCCCACTCTAGTCTTAACAGAGCCATGCACCACATGGTCAGCCTTTAAATCCTTAAACAAATGACTGCCATCCTCAAACTTATCCTGCTTATTAAAGAATGTAATAATAGGTT
Organism: Lachnospiraceae bacterium; assembly: GCA_017381055.1. Classification (GTDB taxonomy): domain Bacteria; phylum Bacillota; class Clostridia; order Lachnospirales; family Lachnospiraceae; genus SVEL01. Next base: position 1,069 of record JAFOCU010000119.1, on the reverse strand, counting down.
TTTCCTTAACTCCCAAGTGGTCAAGTGTATCATACACAATATCCATCTGAGCATCTATCTGAGGATTAAAGGAATCCACCACATGTAATATAATATCTGCATATTTAGCTTCCTCAAGAGTTGAACGGAACGCATCAATCAAATGATGTGGTAACTTTCTTATAAATCCTACTGTATCTGTAAGTAAAATTTCCTGTCCTAACGGCAATTTATAATTTCTAGTTGTCGGATCAAGAGTAGCAAATAATTTATCCTCTGCAAGAATTCCTGCATCTGTAAGTTCATTCAAAAGTGTTGATTTTCCTGCATTTGTGTAACCTACAATCGCAATTACAGGGACAGAATTCTTACTTCTTTTCTCTCGTGCAAGATTTCTGTGTTTTTCCATTTCCTCAACTTCTCTACGAAGAGCCGCTATTCTATCTGAGATAAGTCGTCTGTCTATCTCAAGTTTCTTCTCACCAGGGCCTCTAGTACCAATACCACCACCAAGTCTAGATAAAGAACTTCTAAGACCTACAAGTCTAGCCGAACGATACTTAAGCTGAGCTAATTCAACCTGTATCTTACCTTCCTTTGTAAGAGCTCGTCCTGCAAAAATATCAAGAATAACTAATGTTCTATCCATAACCTTAGTCTGAAGCTCATCCTCAAGGTTCTTTAACTGTGCTGGTGAAAGTTCATCATCACACACAATACCTGTAGCTTCCATTGACTCTATATACATCTTAAGCTCTTCTATTTTACCTTTACCTATATATGTTCCAGGATGTATTCTTTCTCTGTTCTGTGTCATTCTGCCTACTGTAATAGCTCCAGCAGTGCTTACAAGCTCCTCTAACTCGTCTAAAGATTCATTAACCTTAGCCTCATCACCATCAGCCACAGCAACCAAAATAACCTTCTCTGGCTCCTCTTTCATATCGTATAATTTTTCCATACTTCCTCCAGAATTACGATTTTCAATCTATTATAACATCTTATAGCCAACATTTCTAACAGTTTGTATAATATTTCCACATTCTCCTAGTTTTTGTCTAAGAGTTTTAATGTGCATATCCACTGTTCT
>JAFOCU010000118.1 GCA_017381055.1 Lachnospiraceae bacterium | reverse complement strand
GATAATATTCTTAATCAGACACAGCTGCTTTTGAAAGAAAAGGAAGCTATTGTAGATTTTGATAATTCTAAGCAGATATATGTATGGAGTGATGAATTCCAGGTAGAAGAGGTATTGACAAATTATATTAGTAACGCAATTAATCATCTTGATAATGAAAAAATAATTAAGATACGTGTGATTGAACAGGGTAAAACTGTAAGAATTAGCGTAGAAAACACAGGAGAAAATATTCCAGAAGAATCACTTTCAAGGATATGGGAAAAGTTTTACAAGGTGGATAAAGCTAGAACTAGAGAATATGGTGGAAGTGGAATTGGATTATCCATAGTAAAGGCTATTATGAATTCTCTACATATGCAGTGTGGAGTTGAAAATACTAGTCGAGGAGTAATGTTTTGGTTTGAGTTAGAATCAGCAAATGAAACTGCTAAGGATATTAAAGAAAGTGTTGAACTATTTAATTAAAAATGTTAAAATATATGTATATTTATTATGTTTTTCTATAATTTTTATAGGCTAAGTTAGGTGAATTATGAAAAGAAAGATTTTACTTATTTCAATTATATACATTATGGCTAATATAGTTGGCTGTGTAAAGGGTGTAGATTTAGATGAGACACAGCAGGATAAACTTGTAGGTTATGCTGTTTATTCTGTTTTGGAGCATGATAAGAACTATATGGTAGGTCTTAATGACGTGGAAGAACTTATGGCGGAAGATACTACTGAGCAGCCTGGTTCTGATACACCAACACAGGGAAATGATAATAAGCCTTCTACAGGTTCTGATTCTTCAGTTGATGATAAACCTTCAGTTGTTACTACAACTATGGAGAAAGCATTAGATGTGGATGGTTTATCTATAAAGTATACAGATGTTGTAGTTGATGATGTTTATCCTAGAGTAGAAGGAGAGCCAGCATTTGCATTGAAGGCATTTACAGGTAATAGATTAGTTGTATTACAGTTTAATGTGACAAATACAACTAATTCAGATATTTCATTAGATATGGCATCTAAAAATTTAACAATTAAAGGAACTTTTAACAACTCAATTAAAACAATAGCTCAGGTTACATTGTTACCAGAGGCATTGAATACATTAAAAGAAACTATTCCTGCAGGCAAGACAGTTCAAGCAGTTTTAGTGTTTGAGATGACAGAGACTAATGCCAATAATTTGACAAGTATCGTTTTAGATATAAAGTCTTCCAAGGGAACTAATCAAGTAAACATTAAATAATATTCATAGGAGGCGTAAAGCTATGGAAACAAACATCTTACTAGAAAATGGAACCAATGAATTAGAAGTGCTTGAATTTACTGTTGGTTCAAATCATTATGGTATTAATGTTGCAAAGGTTCGTGAAATCATTAATTACCAGTCAGTTACACCGGTACCAAATTCACATCCGGATATCGAAGGTATATTTATGCCAAGAGATAAGATGATTACAGTAATTAATTTACCTACTCATCTTAATCTTCCAGAATCGGCAAACCCAGCAACAGATATGATGGTTATTACTAATTTCAATAAGCTTGATGTGGCATTCCATGTGCAGACTGTATGTGGTATTCACAGAGTATCATGGGCTGATATTATTAAGCCAGACAGTACTCTTAATGGAGATGATAATGGTATTGCAACAGGTATCATTAAGGTTAATGGTAAACTTGTAATCATCCTTGATTTTGAGAAGATTATTACAGATATTAGTCCAGAGACAGGTCTTAAGGTATCTGATATTGAATTACTTGGAGAGAGAAAGAGAAGCGATGTGCCTATTGTTATGGCTGAGGATTCACCACTTCTTAGTAAACTTATTTTAGATTCATTACATAAGGCTGGATATTCTAATGTAAGAGCGACTGCTAATGGTGGCGAAGCTTGGGAGTTCCTTACTAAGTGTAAGAATGAGGGCGCTATTGATGAAAATGTAAAATGTATTATTACAGATATAGAGATGCCGATTATGGACGGTCATAGACTTACAAAGCTTGTTAAAACAGATGATAAGCTTAAAGATATTCCACTTGTTATTTTCTCATCTTTAGTTAATGACGAGATGAGAAGAAAGGGCGAGGAGTTAGGTGCTAATGCACAGTTATCTAAGCCAGAGATAGGAAATCTTGTAAGAATAATTGATGATTTAGTTAATATGTAAGGTTCATGGGCAGGGATTGATTTTAGGTCAATCCTTGCTTTTCGTATGATAGAAACGGTTACAATGAGAGGATAGGAAAGATGGAATTATTAGCACAGTGCAAGGAAAAAATAAATGAAGCAGATATAGTCCTTGTTGGATTTGGAAAAGAATTTAATATTAAGAGAGAAGATATATTAAAGTCTGAGAAGCGATATTTAAATTTGGACTTGGATAATGCTTGCCTATCTGATTTGGAAAAAGAATGGATAGAGTTATCTATTATGTATGATTGCTTAAATAGTGGCAAGTGTGATATTATAGAGGAGAGAAAGAAACTATACAATAATATACAAAAGTATTTATCTGATTTGGGAAAGAGTAATTATTTTGTTGTTACAACATGTTTTGATGATATTATTACATATTCTGAATTTGATAATGATAGAATGGTGGCACCTTGTGGTACATTAAAGTATATGAAGTGTGACAAGGGATGCTTTAAGCATGTATATGATACACCTGTGGTATTTGATAATATTAATTCTATTTTAAATAAATATTATGAGGACACTTACGTAGATAAGGATAATATGTGGAAAGAATTGTCAGATGCTATGCCACAGTGTCCAATGTGTAAGCAAGTTATGAGTATTAATATTGTAAAGACAAATAATTACTCTGAAGAGGGTTATAGAGAGAGCTGGGATTCATATATGAGTTGGCTCCAAAAAACATTAAATAGAAAGTTAGTTATGCTAGAGCTTGGTGAAGGTTTTGATACACCTACAGTTATTAGGTGGCCTTTTGAAAAGGTGGCAACAGTGAATAACAAGGCTACGCTTATAAGAGTTAATGACAAGGTTTGGCAGATTTCAGAAGATATAGAGGCAAAGGCGATACCGGTTAATATGAGTGGAGTGGCTTTTGCAGAGGAAATAATTAAGTAACATTATGGAGGTTAAAGATGTCAGATAAGAATAGAACACCAGAAGAGGATTATCTTGATAGCTTACTTCGTTCCATAACAGGTGGAAATGACGAAGAAGAATTAGATGACAATTTTATAGCCGAAGATATGGATTTTGATAAAGAAGTTAATGCTGGAATGTCAGAGGAAGAGTTTTTATCAGACTTCGAGAAGGAATTTTTTGGCGCAGATATAGATGAGGTTGGGACT
>JAFOCU010000117.1 GCA_017381055.1 Lachnospiraceae bacterium | reverse complement strand
TTAACAAGAGATCCAAGAATGAAGGAAAGAAAGAAGCCAGGTTTAAAGGCAGCGAGAAGAGCACCACAGTTCAGCAAGAGATAGTATTTTATCAAATATGCAAATTTATGTCCCGAAAATGCAATCGCATTTTCGGGATTTTATATCTATATTTCATGGGTGATTCGGCCCTAATTTCACATTATTTATATTATGACCGTAAGGAATGTTGTTTTTTACGGTTGATTTAGGAAAAATAAGAGAATAACCGTAGTGAATGATAAAATTTACGGTTGATTTAGGAAAAACTAGAGGATAACCGTAAGGAATGTTGATTTTTACGGTTAATTCAAGAGAATTTAGAGAGCAACCGTAGGGAATGATAAAATTTACGGTTGATTTAGGAAAAATTTTGAGAGCAACCGTAAAGAAATGAAGTTATTACGGTCGGCAGATAAAAGTAAATTAATATAACCGTAAGATATTTTAGCAATTACGTTTATAAGAAAAGAAAGATATATTTAGGTACGTAAAGAATAGATGTGATTACGTATAGTAGGGAAGAATTCACATATTTAGCCGTAGTTCTTGTTATAATTTTACGTATCGAAAAAAGAAAATCGTAAATTTGAACGTAATAACTCCAAATACTTACGTTTGCTATATTAATATATTCAAATTTGGAGGTACATAAATTATGAATGGGTTAAGAAACTTGCTATTAAAAGAACAACTTAGGTTAGAAAATATTATTAATAAAGTTAAAGCTAGGTTAGAAACGGCTCCAAAAGGTAGTCTTAGATTATCAAAAAGTCATAATCATATTCAATATTATTGGTGTAAAGAAGAGAATAAAACAGGATATTATATTTCTAATAATAATATGGAGTTGGCGCGTAAATTGGCACAAAAATCTTATGATAAAAAAGTTTTAGAGTTGGCGGAAAAAAGATTGTCTCAAATTAGTAGGATAATGAAGGATTATAATGATTCGGAAATAGAAAAAATATTTTGTAATGAGCATTTAGAACGACAGAAACTTATTGAACCAATAGAATTGACATGGGAACAAAAAGTTGCCATGTGGAAGGAAAAGGAATACAAGGGAAAAGAGTTTCAGCTAGATGCTCCAGTTATCATGACAGAAAAAGGAGAGCAAGTAAGATCTAAATCCGAGAAGATTATGGCGGATTATTTTTATAGGAATGGAATTGAATATAAGTACGAATGTCCGTTGTATTTGAAGGGGGTAGGAATGATTTATCCAGATTTTACGTTTCTTTCAAGAAAAAAGGGTGAAGAAATTTATTGGGAACATAACGGAAAGGTTGATGAGCCTATGTATGCAAGAAAGATGGTAAAAAAAATAAATGCATATGAAAATAATGGTATTTTTGTGGGTAAAAGACTAATTCTTACATATGAAACAGAGCAGACAATTTTAAATACAGATAGAATAGAAGAATTGGTTAATAGATTTTTATTATAAATAAAAAAATCTCTTGACTCTACCCTAGGGTAACACTTTATATTATTTATATCACAAGCTTTGAATATGAAGGGAAGCTAGCAGATGTATATAAAATAGTTTTATAGTAAGAAGGTGACCATATGAACAAGAAGATGACATCAGGTGAAATAGCCAAGAAGGTTGGCATTTCCCAGAAAGCAATTAGATTATATGATGAAAAAGGCTTATTAAAGCCAACAGATTATTCAGAGGGTAATTATAGACTATATGATAAGGAATCTATATTAGTATTAGAAAAGATAATAGCACTTAAACACATAGGATTTACATTAGAAGAAATATATGACAACCTTGTAGTAGGCAAAAATATGGATATAGTAGAGTCTCTTAATCAGCAGCTTGAGATTATGGAGCAAAAGAAGGCAGAGATTCAAAAGACCATAGATTGTATTAAAGGTATTTTAGCGAGAACTGATGGACAGCCTGATTGGAGCGATGTGGCAGAGATAGCTCGTAATATTAGACAGGATCAGGATGCTGATGATTTTCATTTTTATGCATTGAAGCATACTGCTATAGATAGAGATTGGTATGAAGTGATATATGAGATGTTAAACATTGCCAAGGATAGTAGAGTTCTCGATTTAGGATGCGGATATGGTAAGCTATGGAGAAATAATTGGAAAGAGATTCCGGTAGGAACAACTATTAATGGAATTGATCTTCATGGTAGTTGGGCAGATGATTTTGACAAATATATCAGAGAGAATAAAGCTGACCTTTCAGAAATTAGTGATATATCTTTGTATTGGGGCGATGTGGAAGAAGAAGAAATATGGAACGAAGTGTATGACAGTGAAGAAGACGCATACGATTATGTGGTGGCCCATTATCTTTTAGAAAATATTAATAATGTGGAAAAATTATTATGTAGGATTAGTAACGTTATGAAAAATGGTGCAACATTTTCATGTAATGCGTATCAGGTAAATAGCGAACATTTCTACTGGAAGCAGGTATTTAATGACTTGAACCTTAAGGATAATTTCATTAAAGAACAGATTAAGGAAGAAGAAAAATCTAACGAGGATTTTAAGATGCTTTTAGAAAAGTATTTTGATTCAGTAGAAATACAGAGCTTAGATAATAGTATGAAATATGAAACTGTAGATGAAATATTTGAAAGATTGTGTAGTAATTATTCAGGAAATGTGAAGTATATTAAGGAAAATGAAGTGGCTATTAAAAATTATTTTATGGATAAATTGCAGAAAAATGACGAAGTAATAGTAAATAATAATTCAGAGTTTTGGCGTTGTCGAAAATAAAATATAGTACAGAAGAAAGGTGGAAATTGGTATGGTATTATGTGAGTTTGATAGTAGTAAAGAAGCAATTATTAATCCTTGGACTTTATGCAAAAGCATAGAAGTTAAGGGAGAAATGCCAAAGATACTTGTTGGCTGTTTTGAGGGGAAGATGTTTAATAGATTAGTGAAGCTTCTTAATGGAGAATTAATTGCAGCGACAAAAAGTGCAAATGGTGATGAGCCTATATATAGGGTAGCATATAAAGGGAAAGAGATAGCTATAGCTATGTTTACTGTAGGCGGTAGTTGCTCTGGGGCGCAGTTAGATGAATTGTATGCTTTGGGTGTAGAGAAGGTTATAGTGTATGGTTCTTGTGGAGTTTTATATGATGATATAGACGATTGTTCTATCATTATTCCTAATTCAGCTGTGAGAGATGAAGGAATGAGCTATCACTATGCACCACCATCAGACGAGATAGAGGTAAACAAAAAATACATACCAGAGTTTACGGATTTTCTTGACGAGTTAAATATAGACTATAGAATTGGAAAAACATGGACAACAGATGCTTTTTATCGTGAGACAAGAAGTAAGATGCAAAAGAGAAAAGAACAAGGTTGTATATGCGTCGAAATGGAGTGTTCAGCATTAGCGGCAGTAACAGCTTTTAGAGAAAAGGAGTTATTCCAGTTTTTCTATACAGCAGATTGTTTGGATGGAACAGAATGGAATGAAAGAAGTTTAAGTGATGAAGTAAAATTTGATGAAAAGGATTATTTTTCAAAGCTTGCTATGGAGTTTGCTGTACGTATATAGGGGGGGGATAATATTTAGATAGGAACATATTTCTGTTATAAAATTTGTGATATTTAAATATAGCAAATTGAGAGAAAACCATCATTTTGATGGTTTTTCTTGTTTACAAACTATTAAAATGATGATTCAATATTAAATATATATTTGTTAGGAGAATAATTATGAAAATGCATGTTTTAATAGAAAATACAACTAAATCAGAACTAGTAGCTGAACATGGCTTAAGTATTTTTATTGAATATAATGACAAAAAAATTTTACTAGATGCAGGTACAACATCTACATTTATTGATAATGCAAAGAAGATGGATGTAGATATTAGCGTTGCTGATTTTTGTGTTTTATCTCATGGGCATTATGATCATTCAGGGGGATTTGCAGAATATTTAAGACAAAATCCTCGTAAAAAAGTATATGCAATGGAAACGATTGTTGATGAGTATTATTCTGCGTCAGGGGGAGAGATACATCCAATTGGAGTCCCTGAAGACGTATATCCAGTGTATAAAGATAACTTTATCTTGCTCAATCAGATTACTAAATTGGCTGAAGGAATATATGTTATTCCACATAAAAAAATAGAAAGATTATCTAAGATTGGTGAGCGTGCTAAATTATATAAAAAGATCGATGATGAGTATAGACCAGACGATTTTAGTCATGAGCTTAGTTTGGTGTTTGACACAGAGGCAGGTCTTGTAATATTCAATAGTTGTTCTCATAGTGGCATAGTGAATATTATAGATGAGGTAAAAGAGTATTTTGGACAAGGTAAAGAAGTTGCTGCATTTATAGGTGGGCTACATATGAAAGGAAAATCTGGAGAAAAAGAAATATGTACTTTTTCGGAAAACGAGATAGAGGAGATGACAAAATATCTTGAGAAGAATAGTGTAAAGAAGTTATATACTGGACATTGCACAGGAATGGTTGGGTATGAGCTCATTAAAAAATATATAGGTGAGAAAGTAGAGTATATTTATACGGGTAGGGAATTAACAATATAAAATATTACCTAAATTAAAGTTGCTGCATATTATGTATTAGAGGCATATATTGTCTTTAATTAAAACTAGGAGGGAAATATGGCAACTTTTACAAATCAAGCAACCTTAAGATATAATGGAAATGTTATTAATTCAAATATTACCGTAGGAGAATTGGTTGAGGTTTTATCAGCTACAAAAACAGCTGTAATTGATACCTACAGTCAAGGTTCAGAAATAACTTATGTAGTTAATATTGTAAATTCAGGAGCAATTACTTTTACGGGAATATCTTTAACAGATAATCTTGGAGAATATCCTTTTGGGGCAGGAACTTTAGTTCCGTTAGATTATGTGGTAGGTAGCGTGCAGTATTATTTGAACGGCGTGTTACAGACAACACCAGCAGTTTCAGCGGGACCGCCACTTGTTATAAGTGGAATAACAGTTCCGGCAAATGGGGTGGCTACAATCATCTATGTGACAAGAGTTAATGAGTATGCGCCTTTAGATGTGGGTGGAGTGGTTACAAATACTGCTGTTATAAGTGGGAATGGTGTAACAGAAATTACAGTAACAGAAAATGTAACTCCAGAAAATGGAGCACGACTTACTATTACTAAGACAATATCTCCTACAGCTGTTACAGAAAATGGTAGGTTAACCTATACCTTTACAATTCAAAATATTGGAAATACTACAGCAGTAGCTACAGATAATGTAACCATTACAGATTTGTTTAATCCAATTCTTACAGACCTTACAGTTGTATTTAATGGCACAACATGGTCGACACCAGCGAATTATTCATACTCTGAATTAACAGGTGAATTTGAGACTGTGCCAGGCCAGATTACTGTACCACAAGCGACTTATACACAAGATCCTATTACAGGAGAGTGGATAGTAGAACCGGGAGTAAGTGTGTTGACTGTAACTGGTACTATATAAAATAAAAAAATAACCAACATTTTGAGTATTATTTTGATTCAAAATGTTGGTTTTTTATATGATAAAAAGTATCACCTATTTTTATTCATAGTAGTTTATGTTGAAAAGAATATTTATGTAACTTATAATAATACGTAATATTTAAGTAATAATTAGTTTGATAATAAGTAAAACTACAAAGGAAGATTATATAGATGGTAAATAAATTATTCAATTTGATAAAATGCACTTTGTTAATAGTAATATTAATAGTTTTAGGATATGCAATATATGGGCAGTTTTATTTGGCAGATGAGAGAACTGAAGATATGACATTTTGCAAGTCTCTTGATACACAGTGGTATCGTGTATGGGAAGATGGAAGAAGGGAAGAAATAACATTACCTTCTTCTGTGGAAATAGAAAATGCCAAAATAGATGTAGTAGAGACGGTATTATATGATGAGATAGATAGAGGAGCATGTATCTCTATAAATAGTTCCAAGCAAGATATTAAGGTATATATTGATGGTGTGTTAAGAGAATCATATTCTACAAAGGATACTCGTTTGTTCGGAAAAACCAGTGTTGGAAGATATTTACTTATTGAATTAGATCAAGAAGATGCTGGAAAAGTTCTGAGAATAGAAATGTCTACAGAGTCTCAATTCTTAGGTATTGTAAAGCAGGTGCAATATGGCGATAAGCTGTAAAAACAGGTGTGATTAATCACACCTGTTTTTACATTAAATACTATAACATTTTTTCTATAATGCTTTCGGTTGCAAAACCTTCGGATGCTCCGTCAAAACCTATCTTATATGATGCAAAGGCTTGTGCTCTTTTTAAACATTCTACAGGCTCTAAGCCTTTTGCGTAATAGTGAATAAATGCACTGAATAAAGAATCACCAGCACCTACTGTATTAACTACTTTTTCAGTTTTGTAGGCAGGTAATTCATAAAATTTATCATCTTCTTTAACATACATAAGAGCACCTTTACTACCCATGCCTAAGACAATTATATCGTTAGCAAATTTGTTTTCTATTGACGTAATAAATTCTTTATAATCGCCTTTGATGCCTTCATCACTTAAGAAGAGAATATTGGCAGCCTTCATAAAATCTTGATTGTATTCGTCATTAATATCGCTTAGTACATGTACATCAGTGGCGATTAGTTTGCCAGCGTCTTTTGCCACTTTTAATAGCTCACGATTAAAGTTGATATTACATGCTACTACTATGTCACAGCTTTCATATAAATCTTTAGTAAACTCATAAGAGCTTTCTTGAATATCCTTTAGGTCACAGTAAATTTGACGGCGTCCGTTATCGTCGTATAAAACAGCTGAGCTAGGTGTTGCCTTAAGAACCTTTTTAATATGTTCTGTAGAGACACCAGCTTCTTTTAATGTAGTGTCGATATATTGACTACCGAAGTCATTGCCAGTCATGGTTGTAAAAATGACCTCATCTCCTAAAGTTGAAAGGGCCTTTGCAATATTATAAGCGACTCCAGATACTCTAGTGTTCACACCAAAGAATGGATAATCAATTGGGAAATATTCAATAGGAAATTCCTTGATTTTAACGGTTGTCTCAGTGTTGATAAGACCTGATACTAAAATTTTTTTCATAGTTACCTCCAAATATATTATGTAATTTTATCACACCAATCTATATAGATAATGATAGGTTGTTTAACTAGAAAAGTCAATTGACGATAATGGGAAAAACTGATACTATATAATCATATTGAGAGTGTGAAGAGAATTGAATACGGAGGTTTATATGAGAGGATATTTAAAAAGAAAAATAGCCTGTCTGTTTGTTGTTTTTGTTTTTTTAACAACAAGCTTGATTGGATGTGGCGATGAGAAAAAAGAAAATCCTAAGGAGAAGAATACTAGTGAAATTAGTGCAAGTTTAGATTCAACTAGTGATATTACTACAGAGGATAGTAAGGAGCAGCAGACAAGTAGTACAGAGGAAGTGACAACAGAAGAAACGACAGAAGAGACCACTACAGAAGAAACAACGACTCCAGCACCGACAACAACTGTGGCGCAGACTACAGCTAAGCCAAAACCTGTGGAGACCACAACGGCAACGCCAACTGTTTCCAAGGCAGAGCAGATGGCAAAGGAAATAGTTAATAGTATTATTAAACCCAATATGTCGGAATTTGATAAGGCATTGGCTATTCATGATTGGTTAATATTTAATCTTGATTATGATTTTACATATTCTAATTATTATGTAGAGCAAGCACTTACAGATAGAAGATGTGTATGCCAGGGATATGCTTTGACATTTAAAATGATGTGTGAGATGGCTGGATTAAATGTTATTTATGTAACGGGCGAAGGTTATTCTGGTGGGGCATGGGGAGGTCATGCATGGAATCAAGTTCGTATAGATGGAAAATGGTATAATGTAGATGTAACATGGGATGATCCGGCAAGTCCTGGAAAGGATTTTAATAATCATTCTACTAATAGACATGATTATTTTCTTATTTCAGATAGTACAATAAATAGAGATCACAAAGCTACATCCTCAGGAAGACAAAGCTGTCCGTCGGATTATGATAGAGTTAAGATTGTGAAGGCGGCTACGAGCAATGCATATCATAGTGATTTTGAATTTGCCTCTAATGCTCAGGAGTTTGCGGCAGCCATAAATAAAGCTGCAGAAGCTAATAAGAGTAAGGTATACATAAAGTATTACGATCCTAATTTAACTTCAACTACTATGTGGGATGGCATATATGATAAGATTAAGCTTGCAAAGTATCCTGCACAGATGGAGCCATCATATGCACCAGCTCAGGGAATAGCTACATATGTATTATCTATTATGCCAGCGAGTGAATTTAATAAGGTACAGGTAGTTACAAGTAACGAACAATTAAATCAGATTATGGATGAGATTTATAATAGTGGAAAGAAATCCATCACTTTGCGTTATGAACCAGTAGATGGCAATGTATGGTTCGGTTCTGATAAGTATATTTTTAACCAAAACGGTAGAGTGGAATATAATGGTGGAAAATGTATATATACCACTCTTGAAATTACAGGTCTGCAGGTGCAACCATAGTATTATTTTTTCATCTTTCTACGCATATGATTTAAATGACGCTCAAAGTTTCCGCTAGAAATAAATTCAGCGAGAATATATTGGTCCATAACAGGAACGGAACAAGAAAGATTACCGAGAACCTGGTCATACTTTTCAAGTAAAGTATCAGGTAATATCATATAGCCTATTCTCATAGCTGGGGATAGGCTTTTTGAAAATGTATTTATATATATAACATGATTAGAATGGTCTAGTGAGTACAAGGATTCGATAGGATGACCTGGTATAAAAAATTCACTATCAAAGTCATCTTCTATAATATAGTGGTTAGTGTTATCGGCCCATTTTAGGTATTCGTAGCGCTTAGATATAGATGTAGTTACACCTGATGGATAGCTATGAAATGGTGTAACATGAAGTGCATCAAATTCTGAATTGGTAAGTGATTGAGTTGTAATTCCGTTTGAACCCATTTTAAGAGGACAGACAGAAGCTCCCATACCTTCGTA
>JAFOCU010000116.1 GCA_017381055.1 Lachnospiraceae bacterium | reverse complement strand
TCTTTCAATGCTTTTCTACTTATTTCTTGGTCTTCCAAAATCAAAATTCGTATCACTTTGCTGCTCCTTATTCTAGATTAACTGTCTTACCAACAGTATTTATTTACGATTCCTTACCAACTTCTACCAAAGACTTAGCCATACCTGCAAGTCCCTGAATTTCTGAAGGAATAATAATCTTTGTAGCCTGACCATCTGCTGCCTTAGCAAACGCTTCAAGACTCTTAAGCTTAATAACTGCATCATCAGCGCCAGCTTCCTTAATATACTTGATACCATCTGCATTAGCCTGCTGAATAGCAAGTATAGCTGCTGCCTGACCTTCTGCTTCCTTAATAGTAGCTTCCTTAACAGCTTCTGCACGAAGAATCTGAGCCTCTCTATCAGCCTCAGCTGCAAGAATAGCTTCTGCCTTCTTACCTTCTGCTACAAGAATTGTAGACTTCTTCTCACCTTCTGCGATAAGAATTGCTTCTCTTCTTTCACGCTCAGCCTTCATCTGCTTCTCCATTGCATCCTGAATAGCTGCTGGTGGGATAATATTCTTTAACTCAACACGGTTAACCTTGATACCCCATGGGTCTGTTGCCACATCAAGAGATGCTCTCATCTTTGTGTTGATTGTCTCTCTAGATGTAAGTGTTTCATCAAGCTCTAAATCACCGATAACATTACGAAGTGTTGTCGCTGTAAGATTCTCGATAGCCATAAGTGGGTTCTCAACACCGTATGTGAAGAGCTTAGGATCTGTAATCTGGAAGAATACAACTGTATCAATTCTCATTGTTACATTATCCTTTGTGATAACTGGCTGTGGAGCAAAATCTACAACCTGCTCTTTTAAAGGCACTCTCTTCGCTATTCTATCGATGATAGGTACCTTAAAGTGCATACCTACACCCCAAGTTGCCTGATAACCACCTAAACGCTCCAAAATGTATGCCTGTGCCTGTGGAACAATTTTGATACAAGACACTAAGATACATAAAATAAGTACTGCTATTACTAATAATACTACTAATACTTCATCCATTCTTCATTTCCACCTTTCTTAATCCTGATACTTTTTTAAAATGAGTTTTACACCGGAAATATTTACTACCTGTGCAACTTCTCCTTGCTCCAGAATAATATTATCATTTTTCGAACGTGCTGTCCACTCTTGACCATTAATTAATGCAGTGCCCGTTTCATTAATATTGTCAACTCTTTCTGTAACACGTACAACCTTGCCTATAATTCCCTCATAATTAGTTCTTACTCGGTCCTTATTAATCCATTCCTTTGCCATTGGCTTTGTAACAATAAGCAATAATAGAGAAACAACAAGGAATACTATCACCTGGATAACCACATGTATATTTGCCATTGCTAAGAAGCAAGCTATAAGAGCTCCACCTGCAAACCAGATAGATACAAGCCCTACTGTAGCAATCTCAAACACTATACAAATAACCATAAGTATTAACCAAAAGATACTCATATTAGTCACTCCTTTCTTTAATGTGGTGACTAAAAGATACAATATCTAATTTGATAATACAATACCTTTTGCGTGAATTGTTTTTTTTGTTGCGTGAATTACTTATACTCTATATCATCAAAAATCTCAAAGGAATCCCAATATATGAATAAAGCCTGTGCCAATATCTTATCCTTATGGATATATATTTCAGTCACATCTCCCTTGTTCTTATACCATGTTCTAGCATCAGCTGAATTGTTTCTATTATCACCTAAAACTAAATATCTATCCTTTGGAATATGAAACTCGTACTTTTCATCCTTTTCCATCCATACCTTATCCTTTAAATAAGGCTCATTAAGAGGTCCTAATTTTAAGCTTCCATCAGAGTTATATATATATACTTGATTATTTTCAAGCACTACTGTCTCTCCTGGTAATCCAATAATTCTCTTAACATAATTCTCATTAGGGTCATTAGGATTCTTAAAGATAATAATATCTCCTCGCTCAGGCTCACTAAAAGTATATGCTAATCTAAGACCCACTAGACGACTCTCTTTAGGAATAGTATTCTCCATAGAACCCGTAGGAATAAATGCATTAATAAGAACAAAGTTGCTTATAAATGCTGCAATTCCCACAGCAATTAAAAGCATTACAATCCAACTCAATATTTCTTTCTTTATATTAAGCTTACCCTCTTCTTCATCCTCCTCATCATCATCTATATCATCATCGTCTATATCTTCATCATCTATATCTTCAATTTCCTCTATATCTTCTATATATTTTCTCTTATTCTTTTTATTACTTATATCTATTACACCTATACCTGATGCATCTTCCTCGTTCAAACTATATTCTATAAATTCAATCTCTGGTGTATCTGCTTTGTCAAACTTATTTTTTTTGTCGTTTAACTTTTCCATAATAATCCTCCAACTGTTTTCACAATGTATCTATTTTATCACATCACAAAACAATGCACAAGAAACAACTGAGATTAAACAATAAAAAACAGATAGAAAAAAAACTATCTGTTTTTTTATATAAACTATACTAACCCTGCAACCCTGGGGGTAGCTCTCCCTCAGCCATTGGTCCCCCAATTAGATAAACCCTTACCTTTTATCTAAGGTGATTTTATCTCAATTGGTTATCAGGTGCAATTCATTTTACACCAACAACATTTTTTTTACACCAACAACATTACAACACAACTTCAACCATATACGAATCATCATCAACTGTATGTATTACATAGCCATCATATTTCTCTGAAATAGCCTTGATTTTGCGGTCTTCATGCTTTATGTTTCTAATCTTACACTTGTGTTTTTCCATTATGTATAGTTTACCATTATTAATTTCAACCAAAAGCTTAATCTCTCTTTCATCTTCTGGCAAAGCCTCACATGCGTTGATTGCTCTATCAAGAATATCTATAAAGACTGTACATATATCATATTCTTTTATATTATCTGGAATTTTATTAACACTTCCTGACCAATTAAATACAATCTTCTTTTGATCCATAATCTCTTTCTTATCAGAAAGAACAACATCAATAGGAACAACTCTTGTATAATGCTCCATCCTAGTAGAATCCATATTTTCGTATATTTGATTAATATATTCCTTAGCTAAATCAAGCTCCCCGTGTTCTATATGATAAGAAATAACCCACATATGCTGCCTTACATCATGTCTAAATTTCTTCATATCCTGAGTTTTTTCAACCATAAGTCTTATGTGTTTTTGCTGCTCTGTTACATATAGATTAAGCATATCCTTATCATTTTGCATCTCACTGTTCTTTTGCATGTAAACAGATAAAAATAAAAATGCCAAGCCATATACCACGCATATAAAACTAATCATAAAACCAATAAAATTAACTATATTACTTTCCACTGTATGCAACTCAACAAAATACTGCATAGTAGCTAATATCAAAGTAAATATCAATTCTCCTACTGTCATAATCAAATAAACAGCTATGCTTATCTTAATATTTACCTCTCGTCTAGCTGGTTTTTTCTTGATATACCAATAATCTATAAGAAGAATCAATAAATATATGGCATCTACAAGACAAGACAAC
>JAFOCU010000115.1 GCA_017381055.1 Lachnospiraceae bacterium | reverse complement strand
TTTTTATATTATATAAGGAGAACTTATGAGAATAGGAATGGGTTATGATGTCCACAAGCTTGTGGAAGGAAGAAAACTTATTATAGGTGGAGTGGATATTCCTTATGAGAAGGGATTGCTTGGACATTCAGATGCAGATGTTTTATTACATGCTATAATGGATGCCTTACTTGGAGCAGCAGCCCTTGGAGATATAGGAAAACATTTTCCAGATACAGATGAAAAGTATAAGGGTATATCTAGTATAAAGCTTATGGAACATGTAGGTGAGCTTCTTACAAAGGAAGGCTTTATAATAGGCAATATAGATTCAACTATCATTGCTCAGAGACCAAAGATGGCTCCATATAGAGAGCAGATGAGAGAAAATATTGCAAAGGCATTAAAGATATCAGTAAATCAGGTAGGTGTAAAGGCAACTACTGAGGAAGGTATGGGATTTACTGGTGCTGGAGAGGGAATTTCTTCTCAGGCTATTGCATTGCTTGAAACAGTGGAAAATCATGTCTATGATCCAATGATGATGGATGATGATGTGTCAAAATGCCAACGATGTCAGGGCTGTCATAAAGAAGAGGCAGTAGAAAAATAATAAGATTTGACATTTTGGAGGCAGTTATGGGATTTTTAAAATATTTTAGGGAAGAAGCAGCTATTATAAAGGAAAGAGATCCGGCAATTAAGAGCAAATGGGAAGTTCTTTTATATCCAAGCTTTTGGGCTATATGGAAGTATAGAAAGGCACATAAGCACTATAAGAAGGGACATTTCTTTAGAGCTAGATATATTTCACAGAGAGCTGCAAGAAAGACTGGTATAGAGATTCATCCAGGTGCACAGATTGGCAAGGGATTTTTTATAGATCATGGTCATGGTGTTATAATCGGTGAGACTACTATAATCGGTGATAATGTTACATTATATCAGGGAGTTACTTTGGGTGGTACAGGTAAGGAAACTGGTAAGAGACACCCTACTATCGAAGATAATGTAATGATATCAGCAGGTGCTAAGATACTTGGCTCATTTACAATAGGTGAGAATAGTAAGATAGGTGCAGGTAGTGTGGTGCTCAATGAGGTTCCACCTAATTCAACAGTAGTTGGTGTACCAGGTAGAGTTATTAAGCAGGATAATGTGAGAATTCCAAGAGTTGACTTAGATCAGGTACATCTTCCTGACCCAGTTAAGTTAGAATTTGAAGATATCAGAAGAGAAATAGAGAAGCTTAAAAGTAAGCTATAAGGAGTTGCAATATGGAAAATAAAGTAAAGTTTTTTAATACATTAACAAGAAAGGTTGAAACTGTCATTCCTAATGAGGATGGTAAGATTGCTATGTATACTTGTGGACCTACAGTGTATCATTTTGCACACATTGGTAATCTTAGAAGCTACATTATGGAGGACGTTCTTGAGAAGACTCTTCGTTTTGCTGGTTATGATGTAAAGCGTGTAATGAACATAACTGACGTAGGACATTTATCAAGTGATGCTGATACAGGCGAGGATAAGATGCTTAAGGGCGCAAAGAGAGAGAATAAGACTGTTATGGAGATTGCTCAGTTTTATACAGATGCTTTCTTTAGCGATTGCAATAAGCTTAATATTAAGAAGCCTGACGTAGTTGAGCCAGCTACTAATTGTATAGGTGAGTTTATTCATATGGTAGAGACTTTACTTGAGAAAGGCTATGCTTATATCGCAGGTGAGAATGTTTACTTTGATACATCTAAGCTTAAGGATTACTATGTATTCTCTTCTCAGAGTGAGAAGGAGCTTATGGTTGGTGTAAGAGATGACGTAGAAGAGGATGAGAATAAGAAGAATAAGAGTGATTTCGTTCTTTGGTTTACAAAGTCTAAGTTTGATAATCAGGAACTTAAGTGGGATAGTCCATGGGGCGTTGGTTATCCAGGTTGGCATATAGAGTGTTCAGGTATATCTATTAAGCACCTTGGAGAATATATGGATATTCACTGTGGTGGTGTAGATAATATCTTCCCACATCATACAAATGAGATTGCACAGAGTGAGGCATACCTTGGACATAAGTGGTGTAACTACTGGTTCCATGTTCATCACC
Organism: Lachnospiraceae bacterium; assembly: GCA_017381055.1. Lineage (GTDB taxonomy): Bacteria > Bacillota > Clostridia > Lachnospirales > Lachnospiraceae > SVEL01. The sequence continues at coordinate 3,490 of JAFOCU010000115.1, read as the reverse complement.
TTAATGATAAGTCTGGTAAGATGAGTAAGTCTAAGGGAGAGTTCTTAACAGTTTCTCTTTTAGAGGAGAAGGGCTATAACCCACTCGTATATAGAATGTTCTGCTTACAGTCACATTATCGTAAGCCACTTGAATTCTCGTATGAGGTTATGGATAATGTAGCGGCAGCTTATAATAAGCTTGTAAAGAGAATTGCTTCTCTTAAGAATGAGGGTGAAGTTGATCAGACAAGCTTCGACCAGTGGAGAACAAAGTTTGAAGACGCTATTGTAAATGATATGAATACTTCTATGGGTATTACAGTTATTTACGATATGTTAAAGGCTGATATAAATGATAAGACAAAGCTTGCACTTATCGAAAGCTTTGATTACGTACTTTCTCTTGATTTAATTAATGCTGCTAAGGCATTAGCTGAGGATGGAGATAATGGTCAGGCAAGTGGTGTAGATGCTGAACTTGAGGCATATATTCTTGCTATGATTGAAGAGAGAAAGGCAGCTAAGAAGGAAAAGAATTTTGCTAGAGCAGATGAAATTAGAAATGAGCTCTTAGAGAAGGGCATTGCACTTGAAGATACACGTGAGGGTGTTAAATGGAAAATGGTATAGGATTATACAATTTCATATTTGATAAGTTAAAGATGGAAGGAATGGGAATAGAAAAGCAGGATATCTGCTCCTATTCACCTCTCACCCTTGCTTATATAGGTGATGGTGTATATGAGTTAGTTGTCCGTTCTATGATAGTAACAGAGGCTAATGCACCAGTTAATAAGCTTCATAAAAGAAGTAGTGAGCTTGTAAAGGCAGAGACACAGGCAAAGATGGCTCTTCATTTTAGAGATAATGATTTGTTGTCTGAAGAAGAGTTGCGTGTGTTAAAGCGAGGCAGAAATGCTCAGTCGTATACAAAGGCAAAAAATGCTAGTGTATCGGATTACAGATGGGCAACAGGCTTTGAAGCACTTATTGGATACTTATATTTATCAGATAAGAATGACAGAATGCTTGAAATAATAGCAATGGGTTTAAAGATAATAATGGCTGATTAATTGAAGGATGGTAACTATTTATTTTATCGAATAGTTACAAATAATGAGGAAAAGTTATGAGATATGAAGAATTTACAATTGAAGGAAGAAATGCAGTATTAGAGGCTTTTCGTTCGGGAAAAACAATAGACAAGCTGTTTGTGCTTGATGGCTGCCATGATGGTCCAGTAAATACCATAACAAGAGAGGCTAGAAAGGGAGACACTATTATTAATTATGTGTCTAAGGAGAGACTTGATGCTATGTCAAAGACAGGAAAGCATCAGGGTGTTATGGCTTATGCAGCTGCATATAGCTACGCTGAGGTTGGTGATATTTTAGATGTAGCTAGAGAAAAGAATGAGCCACCTTTTATTTTTATACTTGATGGGATTGAGGATCCACATAATTTAGGAGCTATTATAAGAACTGCAAATCTTGCAGGTGCTCATGGAGTTATTATTCCTAAGCGTCACGCGGTTGGACTTACTGCTACAGTTGCTAGAACTTCTGCAGGAGCACTTAATTATACACCAGTTGCAAAGGTTACGAATATTTCTGCAACTATTGAAGAACTTAAGAAGGAAGGCTTATGGTTTGTATGTGCCGATATGGGCGGCGAGACAATGTACAACCTTGATTTGAAGGGTCCTATAGGTCTTGTTATTGGAAATGAAGGAGACGGAGTAAGTAGACTTGTTAAAGAAAAGTGTGATTTTATCGCATCTATTCCTATGAAGGGAGATATTGATTCTCTCAATGCTTCTGTGGCAGCAGGTGTACTTGCATATGAAATAGTTAGACAGAGATTAATGTAATTTGAGCAGAAAGGAAAGTTAAAGACTTTAGTTGGTGAGATTATGAGGATTGGTTTTGATAATGACAAATACTTAAAAATGCAATCAGAGTACATACAGAAAAGAATTGATAAATTTGGAGATAAGCTCTACCTAGAATTTGGCGGTAAGTTATTTGATGATTTTCATGCATCTAGAGTTTTGCCTGGATTTAAACCTGATAGTAAGTTAGGAATGCTTCTTCAGATGTCAGAGAAGGCAGAGGTTGTTATCGTTATAGGTGCAGATGCTATAGATAAGAATAAGAAGCGTGAGGACCTTGGAATCACTTATGATAAGGATGTATTAAGACTTATCGAAGAATATACAAATTGTGGTCTTTATGTAGGTAGTGTAGTAGTTACAAAGTATGCTGGACAGTCATCAGCAGATGACTTTAAGGAAAAGCTTGAAAAGAAGAATATCAAGGTGTACAAGCATTATGTTATTGAGGGATATCCTACAAATGTAGCTCATATTGTAAGCGATGAAGGTTTTGGTAAGAATGATTATATAGAAACTACAAGACCACTTGTAGTAGTTACCGCGCCAGGTCCAGGAAGCGGAAAGATGGCAACATGTCTTTCGCAGCTTTATCATGAGCATAAGAGAGGTGTAAAAGCAGGATATGCTAAGTTTGAGACATTCCCTATCTGGAATATTCCACTTAAGCATCCAGTAAATCTTGCTTATGAGGCAGCTACAGCTGACTTAGATGATATGAATATGATTGATCCATTCCATTTAGAGGCATATGGTGAGACAACAGTTAATTATAATAGAGACATAGAGATATTCCCTGTTCTTAATGCAGTATTTGAGCAGATTTATGGTGAGAATCCATATAAGTCGCCTACAGATATGGGTGTAAATATGGTAGGAAATTGTATTATCGATGATGATGCGACAAGAGAAGCTTCAAATATGGAGATAATCAGAAGATATTATAAAGCACTTCTTCAAATGGCTCAGGGTGAAAATGTAGAGAAACAGGTATATAAGACTGAGCTTATCATGAAGCATGCTAAGATTACTACTGATGATAGAAAGGTAACAGTAGCAACTAAAGATAGAGCAGCAAAGCTTGGAGTTCCAACAGCGGCAATAGAGCTTGAAGATGGCACAATTATTACATCAAAGACAACTGATTTGCTTGGTGCATCAGCGGCACTTATTTTAAATGCTTTAAAGCATCTTGGAGGAATCGACCATGATGTTCACCTTATTTCCCCAAGCGCATTTGAGCCTATTCAGAGCCTTAAGACAGATTATCTTGGCAGCAGAAATCCAAGACTTCATTCAGATGAGGTACTTATAGCTCTTGCGTTATCAGCTCTTCATGATGAAAATGCAAAGAAGGCTATGGAACAACTTCCGCTACTTGCAGGATGTCAGGTTCATACATCAGATATGCTTTCAGATGTGGATATTAAGACGTTTAAGAAGCTTGGTGTAGATTTAACAAGTGAACCGGTTAGTAGTAATTTTAGATAAAGATCTATAATAAACAAATGGAAGGAACAAACCATGTCAGATATAAATCAGAAGAATATTAGAAATTTTTGTATAGTTGCCCATATTGACCACGGTAAATCTACTCTTGCAGATAGAATTATCGAGA
>JAFOCU010000114.1 GCA_017381055.1 Lachnospiraceae bacterium | reverse complement strand
CTATAAGCTTACTTTTTCTATACTTATGAAAGGATAATAAAGAAGTAGGCTGTGAGGTATCGTAATTAGCCATTATTATTCTTAAAATTTCCTCGGCGGAGTTATATTTGTAAATTTTATGTGAGTCTTCTAACTCTTCGCGAGGTGAATTGTTACATAGAATAAATAAATTATTATAAGAAAGATATGCTATAGAGTCAGTAAAATCTTCTTGTATAATTAATATATCTATGTTGTGTTCTTTGGAAAATCGTGAAAAATTGTCCCACTCCGTAAAAACTACAATTTCAGATGCCAGAGAGCCTTTTAACCTAAAATAGGCAGCGAGACTATTGGCGTAGTCAGAATCCTCATCGCAAATAGCGATTAATCCATTGTTCAAAGAAATACCTCCTAAATAAATAGTAAGTTCCGGAAAATTTGAGGAGAAAATCCTCATAGATAATTATCTTTAGATGTTCGGCCGCTACCATTTGGTAGTGATTTAATTATAAACCTAGGATTTAGTCCTTGTCCATAGAAAAAAACCTAAAAACTAAGGTTCTAACAATTCGATAAAACTTGTATATAAAAATATATATTATGTACAAAAAAATAGCTGTTTTTGGAATAAAATCACCAAAATCGACCATAATTAATATAGACACCATTAATTTAGATGTGTTACCCACATAACATTTCTAAGAATTCGTGAAAGGATTTATGGGTTTATTATGGGAGGATTTATGGCTATTATCAAAAAGAAGAAAGACATTACACCAGTTAATGATGAAGAAAAACAATTATTACGAGAATTAAAAGAAACAAAGAATGCTCTAGATACAGCTTATGCCAATCTATCTTATGTGGTAGAGCCTGAGCTTATTGACTGTTGTATATACGAGCTCAATGCTATTCAGCTTAGGTATAAGTTTATTTTATCCCAGGTTAAGAAGGTTGATACCTTGAATAAGAATATTGATTGAATAAGTGGTTAAGATAATTTGATTTTGTGTCGAAATAGATAATAGTTATAAAGTTGAAAGGCTTGGTGCTAGTTATGGACATGAAAATCAATGGTAATTTACAGATTCAGAATGAATATAAATCAGTTTCTAAGGATGTTAATAATTCAAAGGAATTACAAAAGAAGAGTGTAGTTTTTTCTAGAAATGTTGATGCCTTTAAGAAGGTTGCATCTTCTATGGAAAGCAGTATATATAGCGCGTCTGGTGCCTGTAAGGATGATAAGTCAAATCAGTTACAGGAGAATGTAGATAGCGAGCTTAAGAGTGCCAACATGATAGAATGTATCGACACTCTTAAAAGTATGGTTACACCAGAGGATTATTCTCAGCTTGAGGAGTGGGGACTTGTACCTGATGAGGAAAATCCACAAAGCTTTGTAACTGTTTATGAGAGAATTCAGATTGAGCTTATGGCTTATTGTGAAGATTATAATATGCCAGGAGTAAGTAGTAATAAGGAAAAATTTAAGGAAGTATTAGGAAGCGATGCGGCAGCTAATGCCTTAGATAGAGTTAAGGATATGAAGAAGGTGGGTAAGCTTTCTGACGATACTAAGAAATATATAATGGAGAATAATCTTGCTCCAACTCTTGATAATGTATATAAGGCTGTTCATAGTGGCGCCTCTAATGGTACACAGGCTATGCCTGTTGGCTTAGATAGTGCTCAGTGGCAGCAGTTAGAACCACAGGTTAAGTCATTTTTAGAGAAGAATGGCTTTGAAAATAATAGTGGAAATATAGAGAATGCCAAGTGGATAATATCTAATAATCTTCCATTAAATGTGGATAACATGACTTTAATTAATGATTTAAATAATGTTGATTTTGAAGACGTAGAATTTGTAGCTAACATTGAAGAAAATATTGCTAAGGCTATAACTTTAGGTGAAGATGGAGTTGACGTTTTAGTTACAGGCAAGGACTTTGATAGCGAAGCTGTAAGAGAGGCAGTGGACACTGTTAGAAGTGCTATGGATAGTGATGTTGATTATATTCTTAAGAATAATCAGAAGCTTAATATTAAGAACCTTAAGCATCGCATCGAAGCTAGAAAGAAAGAAGAGATAAATAAAAATCTTCAGGAGAGAAAGGAAAATGCTGGCCTTAATG
>JAFOCU010000113.1 GCA_017381055.1 Lachnospiraceae bacterium | reverse complement strand
CATAATGACTGTATTATAGACAGTATCTTTAACGAACAGTTTAAAATAGACTATTCAGGACACTTCCATTTTTCATCTCAGAAGCTTCCTGAATATTTAAGAAAATTAACTAATCTTTTTTACTGCTTAGATTTCGAACAATTCAACTATTATAAGCGTATAATTCATCAAAAGTTAGAAATGGAACGTCTTAACGTAGATACACAATTCCGTTATAAGCTACTTAGACTATTTGCAACATATTCTATCTACGCTAATGATTTATCTATGGCTAAGCTTTTATGTGATTCACTAAAGGAAATCTATGTAGAAGAAGACACATATGACACTGGCTATACTTATAACTACCTTACTGCTATGACTCATATGTATAATGGTCGTCACATTAAGGCTCATATGCATGCCGAGAAATGTATCCAATTTGCAAGGGAAGAGGATGATGATTTCAACATCTTCAAAGCTGAATTATTAGATGTAATGATAAAGATGTCAGGTTGGCATAATTTATTCTTCTGTACTAATGATGTACCTGTGGATGAATCCTTCTTAGAAAAAACTAAGCAATATAATTACATCAACCACTTAGCACATACATATATTTTTGCATTCGATAATGACAGAGAGCTATATACAGACATCAACACAATCGATCAAACCCTTGTTCATTTTAACAAAGGTATTGATTTAGGTGTTTCTATCAAAAACGCTCAATTGCTTATGGATGCCTATAGAAAGAATATTATGATTTCTTCTTCTAGTGGACACTTTGATATATCTAACCACTTTTACGCTAAGATGTTTGAGCTTGTTGGAAATACTGACCCACTTAAAGAAGGCGATATATATAAAGGTTGGGGCTACAACTGTTGTGCTACTGAACAATATCAGACAGCCCACGACCACTACAATAAAGCTTTGCAGGTATACTATAAATTAAACATGCCTGATCAACTCTGTGAGGTTCTCTATAATATGTCAATCAACTGCATGTTATCAGAGGATTATGACAATGCATTTGCATATCTACAGATGAGTCTTAAGATTGTAAGATCCTTACATCTTAATGACCTTCGTGTGTGTAATATCTCCAAGCTATTTGGTTTACTTACACTGTGTAGCTACCGTTTAGGAAATATGTACAACTGTCAGTTATACTTAGAATCAACAGGACAGTTTTTAAGTCATATACTAAGCAAGGATGTAACTCTTGCAACGACAAGTACAGACCCTTCTTACACTTTATGTGATGATGATTTATTCCTTTACTATTACGTAAATGCCCTTTTAACAAAGGATACTGGCGATTATGAAAAGGCGTTAAAAATTTTCAACATTGCTGAGTTCTACGTTAATCGTTCAGAAGGTAATCAGTTCTTTAGTATGGTCCAGCACAAGCTATCATTGGCTGAATTATATAGATTAATGGGCAATGATTCAAAAGCAATGGAAGAATTATCTATAGCTATGAATTTCTGCGAAACTAATAACTACTATATTAATTCACAGAAAATATTAGCAGCCATGGCAGGCAGAGCATACAACCCTATTAAATATAAACTCATTCTTGATAAGGTTACTTTAGAAGATATTAATCTTCTCACAAAGCAAGCAGCCTTAGCTAAGAATTACGATGCTACAAAGAAACAGCTTGAATTCCTTAATTCATGGCAGAAAATTACTGATATTACAAACAAAACAAAAGAATCCTTAACGGACTCTTGCTTAAACACAATAGCAACAACCTTTAATTTGGATTCCATTACATATATTAAGTACATAAACAATGTACCTAATGTTGAATATAATACTGCAAATGTAACACTTAGCGATGAAGAATTGGCTACAATTACAGATTATTTTAACATTCACCATTCTGGCTTTGTTACCTCAAAGATGAGAAAAAATTTCAATGAATACACAACTGTTATAAACAATTTCGATTCAAGTAATGTATGTTCCATTGTTTGTGTTCCATTTTATGTAAATGAAAAGCTAGACAATCTATTTATAAGTTGCATTTATATGAAGAACAATTGGAACTCTGTCACTCATAAATATATGCTTGACGAGTCAGATATGAACATCTTCTCACTTGCTTATAGACAGCTTATCAATGCGTTAGAGATGTTAGAAAAGCAGCAGCAGATTACAAAGATTAATTCTAAGCTTGAAAATGCTGCGATTACAGATTATCTTACTGGACTTTACAACAGAGATGGCTTCCATACTATGATTGATAATATTATTAGAGAATCAAGATTTTCTGGTGAACCGGTTGATTTATCAATTCTTTACATAGATCTTGATAACTTTAAATATTATAATGATACATTTGGTCACGATATCGGAGACTTTATCCTTAGAAGTATAGCTAATTTGCTTAAAGAAGCAGCTGGTGATAAGGGCTTCACAGTTCGTTTTGGTGGTGATGAATTCCTCATCATATTAAAGAACGCCAATGCAGATTATAGTCAAAGAGTTGCAAAAAATGTGTTAAGCTCAATTATTGAAAAACATGGCTATGCAACGGATATTGAAAAACTCATAGATAAACCTGTTTCAATTCCTAATAATAAGAATGTCTCAGCAAGTATCGGTATTGCAATTGCTCAGAATGTTAAAACACAGGATGATTTAGCAATTGCATTAAAGCAAGCAGATTCTACTCTTTATGAAATTAAGCACACTACAAAAGGTGACTATAAAATGGCATAACGAATCACACAAAAAGACCCTAGAAAAATCTAGGGTCTTAATTTTTACAACTAGAAAAGTGACGAGAACAAATCTCCTGTCGAATAGTTATCACTATACGAACCACTATTTGTATATGTATTAGCCTTCGCTCCTTCTCTTGTAGCAGCATCATTGATAAACGAAGCCTGGGATGAAATACTCTTAGAGAACGAACTAGAACCAGTAAATGTATCTTTTATATCATCGATATCAGCCGCCTTAAAAGTCTTCTCATCAATACTTAGACTCTTATCAGCATTAATTGTAATACCTAACTTCTTTAAGCTATTAGCATATAAATCTGTGATATTAGTCATATTTGTAGTCGCCTTCTTGATGCCAGAAGCGTCCGACTCCTTTGAACTCTCTATTACATCATTATACTTATCTACAAAGCCTGATATAGACTTATATATAGCATCCATATCATATTCCTTAGTAGTTACAGATGTTCCATCTTCATTCTTTGTAGTAACTTCCTTCATAGCAAGAAGCTTCTCATCACCCTTCTTAGCAAAATCACTAGCAAGCTCACTTAAAGATGATGTGGCAGACTTAACTGCAGTCAAAGTTTTCGAGCTATCCTCAGCTAAAGATGTAGACACTTTATCCTTATTCTCTGTCTTATCTTTATCTTTTGTGCTTGAAGACTCCTCACTTTCAAGTTTCTTATAATATGCCTTTACCAACTTACCATAGCTTCCGCTCTTTATACTATTGTAATCTGATAAAAAACTCATATCGAATATGCCACTTGATGAATTGTTATTATTATTAAGATTAGAAAATAAATACGATGTATCTGGTTTTAATCCTATACCCATAATATCACTCCTTTGAAAAACTGGCGGCCTCCATGCCTAAACACTGTTACTTTTTCTCATTATAACACTTCCCAACACCGCAAATCAATATCTATTTTTTACAAATCCCTATGCACTCTCATAATTCTCATTATCAGAACCAATTTAATGTTTTATGATATGATTTTCTGCATATAAATGTTGTTAAACTGCTACGAATATCCAATAATTTTTATCCACTGAACTCGTAACCCGTGATTTGCTAAATGCCCCCTTGATACAAGTTTATTACTGCGAATATTTTCAAAAAAACACAACTTTAGCTAAGTGATGTTCGTGTGGTTAAAAGACATCATCGGAAGATTTTCGTAAAGTTTTCATCCCCACACCGCAGCACTAATGCCGCCTGCCGAATCTGTTTGAGCAGGCTTGGCTCTTATACCCCTGCTGGGTAAT
>JAFOCU010000112.1 GCA_017381055.1 Lachnospiraceae bacterium | reverse complement strand
CAATGCTTCCTCTTTACTATAAAGTCCAACTGCATCTTCAAGTCCTATTGGTTTATATAATTCAAACCAATTATGCAAAACATCTAATATGTCTGATTGAATATAACAACCAGCTAATTCTGGAATAATTTTTGCTATATTAAATACATTCAAACCAGTAAATGTAGTATGTGTTTTACCATTATCATAGTCATATCGAACACTTATTATTACATAATCTGTGTCATTATATTTGATGTTATATGAAAGATATGCGGTGTTATCAAACTTTATATGAGTGCTAAGATATACATAACCACCAGCACTTTCACTATATACACGTATTTGTGCAACATCTTCATAAGTTGTACCTTTAACTGGGGTGATACTTTTCTCAGCAAACCAATCATCAAAACCTTTAGCAAGTTTTTCACAATCATACGTCAAATATAAATCGTCGATTTTATAATTTGTACCGCCGTTACGGTCTGTATATGCTTCAAGTTCTGTAATACTTCTATTTTTTGTAATCTTATGATAAGTTATATCTTTTCCATTTTCAATTATCGGAATATCTTCTTTCACACCTGTATTAACTTCTTCCCAATTTAACTCACTGTACAATGTTTCATCAGCCGTTCTGTTAAGAAAACCATAGTACATTTTCTTAAAACCTAAATTGGAATAAGCAAATGTGACTTCTAGAATATTTGTTCCACCAGCCTTGATTGTTAAATATCCATATTCCTCAGGTAAGTCTGTTAATATTGTATTATTAAGGCTACCACTTTCAAATCTTACAAGTTTTTTCTCGGTTCTGTATTCTTCAAGCAAAGCATTTGCAAGGTCTAATACAGTAGTAATACCTTCAAAATTTCCACTTAAATCGGTGTGAATAATTTCATCACCACCAACATCAGCCCATTCAACATCATAATTTGTATCGGATTTTTTTACCAACGCTTGTCCGGTTGTTCCACCCTTTGGAATTTCGTCAATCTTATAGCGTTTAACAAATTTATAGTTAGAAGCTGGCGCCGAACCTGAACGGAACCACCCAATATAATAGTATTTTGTTGCATCGTTTCTACTATCATAACCAGGATAGCCTCCTATACCAATAAATTGACATTCCTTAGTACCAGTAGCCTCGTAATATACACCGTGTGAATGAGGGTATAATCGGATAACATCTGTATTAGAATCAATACTATTCTTATGCAAATCCCAATATACAGGTCTACCTGCCTCAAAAGCAGGATACCAATCCGCCCAAAGTGCAGGAGTTGTAGTGCTAGTATCTACTGTAAATCCATCAGAATCTTCTGTATATACAGATTTAATAATAAATGGACTCATATCAGTACTTGATGCTTCCTTTACAACTTTTATACCTAGTTTCCATCCAACTGTCGATGCACAAAATGCAATATATAAACCTTTTTCCTCGGTTGATGAGTTGTAATAAGGAGCCGCGAATGTTAAAGTGGCATTTGTATAACTTTCATACGATACGCAAGGTAATTCTACAAGTACATTATCTACTTTAACTCTTAAAACAACTGTTTTACCATCGACCAACATATCTTGAACTTTGGAGTAACGATATTCCTCATCAACATCTAATAAATAGTTATCCCAAGAATCTTTGACCGTTGACATAGTTGCGTCAATAAAGATAGTGGCATCTTGTTTACCATTAACAAGTTCACGTATTTCGGTGTCATCATAAGATTCTCCACTTCCACCACCTTCTAAACTTGTCATTGTAAATGTGGCTGTATTATCACTCATTAAATTAATTTGACCGCCGATTTTTGCTGCACTATTTATCCATTCAAAAGCAATAGCATCTTCTAAAATATATAATAAATTAAAGATATATTGAGCTTCTCCTGCAACTAATATATCTGCAACTATTGTCTTACCTTCATCATAGGCGGTTTTAATTTCTTCAAATGTTTGATTAAGTGTTACTGGGTTTTCTTCATTTTCTATATCAAGAGAACCAGTTACAACATATAAAGAAGCTCCGCCTCCACTCAATGAGTCAATGAAATCTTGCTCAGTACCAATATTACCTAGGTCTAACCAAGTCTGATATGCGGACTTACCTTCAGCACCGCCACCCGCATAGGCAATTCCATTTTTTAATATCTTTCCCATTGTTTCATTCCTTTCTATGTAATAAAGTCCTGTGACCTCAATTAAGAGAAGTCACAAGACCTTTTTTGATTATTCTTCATATCTAATTTTACAGCTTGTGACTGTAAACTCAGTGCTGGAGTCCCCACTATTTCCGTTTAACCCAAACACATTCAAATTGAATGGTATATATCTAACACCACCTGTACCAGAAATGCCTGAACGACCAGGACTAAATATATCTGATGTACCATAAGGGTTCGTTGTCATAAGAGCCCCACCTTGCTGCCCACTCGCTTGTAAATAAATATTTAGCAAATTAGATGTATCAATATTATTTTCTGTAAAAAAAGTTTCTTCAATGTAGAATGATAAACGTTTCATATAATCATTCACTTTTGTAAGTGCAACTTTTGTAGATGTATTACCAGTGTAGTCTTTATGAATACGGTCAATAGGAATTTCAATAGTTTTAATTCTTGTAAATTTCCCAAACTCATAAGCATTACGACTTGCCATTATAGAGCCATCTGTCATAATCATTACACTTAAACCACTTATCTGGTCAGTATCTGTTACCATCATAGAAAATGCAACACCCATACCTTTGTAGTGCATTGCTGGATATAAAAGATAAGGATTTTCTGTTGTACCTTCTGGATAAATCTTTAATATAACATTTTGACCGTTATCTAAAGCTGTATCAATCTCCGTAAATGTTTTATTAACATTTGATACTGTCCACTCACCATTATCGTCCTCTGAATATTCGCCAGTCACAACAAGTGTATCTTCTCTGCTAGGTAAATTAATCCATTGGGTATCATAGTTTGTATCTGATTTCTTTGCAAGGATTTGACCTGTTGTTCCGCCGGTTGGAATTTCATTAATTTTATATCTATTCACTTTACAAGAGTTGCCTGATTGCCACCAACATACATATAAATATTTTGTGTGGTCTGAAGTGCCATATGTTGTCGTTTCGCCTATTGATGTAAATTGAACTTCCAATGTATTATAAGTTTTATTGTATATACCTTTAGAATGTGCATATAATCTTATAATATCATCGCCAGAATCCACACTATCCTTATGTAATTCTAAGATAACTTCTCCACCCGCTTCATAAAATGGATACCAGTCTGACCATTTAGCTGTTCTACTAGCTGGAATAGCTTGAAATTCATTATCTGTTAATGTGTAATACATTTTAATTACATATGGTTTTGTTGCTTCGCCTTCTTCTTTCGCAATACAATTACCATTTTCATCAAAACCAATAATTTGACCATAAGTTCCAGTTACTTTTGGCATATATTCTGTAGTATAGCGTTTACCTATATAATTCTCATTACTGTCCATTGAAAAATAAACAGTGTCAATCGAATCTTCTTTACGTAAATGTCCTTCAAATTCTATTTTATTGTTAGAAACTCTTACAAGACTGAGATGATACCAAGTATCTGAATCATTTTTATCTTGTAGACTACATAATACTGCTTGCCCTTTATTAATGGCATATTTTGCTAATGAATATGTTTCATCTAGTGAAACGCCTCTAATAAATCCACCTTCATCAAAAGCAACCTCTCCAGTAATTACAAAATTAGAATGAGATACCCATTCAAATTCACTAGGTTCAGAATTATTTACCTTTCTTAAAAACTGTCCTGAGACTCCACCAGTAACACAATCTTGTTTACCTTTTAATGCTTCAAATACCCCACCTGATTTTACAGCGTTGTCACTATTTTCTGTAGGTGCATCATCAAGTTCAATACTACCGGAACCACCGCCTTCTGCGTCAGTAATGAAATAAATTGCACCATTTAATTTTTCTTCATCTGATAAGGCATCATACTCAGCCTGAGTAAGTTCAATGTGACCTCCGCCACCTTCTCCGCCAAGCTCGCCTAAATCATATTTTTCTTGTAACGATTTTCCATCGCTAAATTCTACATGCTCTGCTAGTGCGGCAGGGAAGTCTGCCATAGGAGCTAATGTATCAGCTAATTTAATTGCCATATTGAACCTCCCTATTTAATTTCTGCAGAGATAGAACCAAGTCCGCTCTGTCCTGTTTTATATATTCTATAATCTCTTGTATATCCTTTAGAATTTAAATAAGATATTGTACCAACACTTTCAACAGTTACCTCGAAACCACCAATCCATACTGTAGAGATTGTCATATTG
>JAFOCU010000004.1 GCA_017381055.1 Lachnospiraceae bacterium | reverse complement strand
TTGAGATTTTTTTGGGAAAGTGTTATACTTTAAGGCGTATTTGGTAAATTATGAAAACGGAGGAATAGTCATGGTTAAAGTTGATATAATTTCAGGTTTCTTAGGTGCTGGAAAGACAACTCTTATAAAGCATCTTCTTGCGCATGTGTACGCAGGTGAAAATGTAGTTTTGATAGAGAATGAATTTGGTGAAATAGGTATAGATGGTGGATTCTTGAAGGAAGCAGGAATCGAGATAAGAGAGATGAACTCAGGATGTATCTGTTGTTCATTGGTTGGTGATTTTGCTACATCATTAAAAGAGGTAGTTACAAGATACAATCCAGATAGAATACTTATCGAGCCTTCTGGTGTAGGTAAGCTTTCTGATGTAATTAAGGCAGTGGAGAATGTAAAGGATGAGTTAGACCTTGAGATTTGTTATAAGGTAGCTGTTATAGATGTAACTAAGTGCAAGATGTACCTTAAGAACTTTGGAGAATTTTATAAGAATCAGATAGAGAGTGCTAGCACAGTTATTTTCTCAAGAACAGATATAGCTAAGGCTGAGAAGGTGGAAGAGGCACTTGAACTTGTGAAGTCTCTTAATAAGGAGGCGGCAGTTATTACAACTCCTGTACAGGAATTGGATGACGAGATACTTATTAATGCATTGAAGAATGAAGGCGCTGCAAAGGACCTTATTCATGAAGAAGAGTGCTGCTGTGGTCATCATCATGGCCATCATCACCATCATCATCACGAGGATGGAGAGGAATGTTGCTGCGGCCATCACCATGATGAGGAACATGAGCATCACCACCATCATCATCACGAGGATGGAGAGGAATGTTGCTGCGGCCATCACCATGATGAGGAACATGAGCATCATCATCACCATCATCATGAGGATGGAGAGGAATGTTGTTGCGGCCATCACCATGATGAGGAACATGAGCATCACCACCACCATCATCACGAGGATGGAGAGGAATGTTGTTGTGGTCATCACCATGAGCATGGACATCACCATCATCACCATCATGCAGATGAGGTATTTACAAGCTGGGGTATGGAAACTTCTAAGGCATACTCAAAGAATAAGCTTGAAGAAATATTTACAAGATTTGATAATGAGACAAAGGGAACAATACTTCGTTCAAAGGGTATCTTAAAGTCAGAAGAAGGCGATAATTGGTTATACTTTGATTATGTTCCAGGTCAGTTCGAGATAAGAGAAGGCAATAAGGATTATATCGGTAAGGTGTGTGTAATAGCAGCTAGATATACAGAGGAAGAATTAAAGGAATTTTTTGTATAAAAAGATTTAATTCTAACATTAGACATTTATGTTAACTTAGAAAGGTATCAGGTGTTGATATGGAACAGAAAATACAGGTATATATGATATATGGCTTTCTTGAAAGTGGAAAGACACAGTTTATAGACTTTACTACATCTCAGGATTATTTTAAGCAGGACGAACCAACTCTCATTATCCAGTGTGAAGAAGGTATGGAAGAATATGATGTAGATAAGCTTGAAGCTTTGAATACAACCATAGAGAGTATAGAAGAGTTTGAAGATTTTAATCCTGAAAATCTTGAAGCAATTGCGAAGAAGCACAATCCTGACAGAATCATTATAGAATATAATGGAATGTGGAGTGCTAAGGACATAGAAGAAAGAATGCCAGCAAACTTTGAGATACGTCAGCAGATTACAATTGTGGATGGAGTGACATTTGAAACATATGTAACTAATATGCGATCGCTGTTTGCTGAAATGGTTAGAAATTCAGAGCTTGTAATAATGAATCGCTGTAGGGACATAGACAAGCTTCAGGGTTATAAGAGAATAATAATGTCTCTAAATCAAGGAGTAGAAGTAGTATTTGAAGATGAAGAGGGTGAAATCGATTTGCCTATCACAGATGAAGATTTACCATATGACCTTAAAGCAAATCCAGTAGAGATAGAGCCAGAGGATTACGGAATCTTTTACTTGGATGTATGGGAAAATCCAGATAGATACGCAGGCAAAATGTTCCATCTTCAGACAATGGTAATGAAGGAGCCAAGTTTGCCTAAGAATTACTTCGTGGCAGGAAGACCAGCCATGACATGCTGCGCAGATGATATCGTATTTATGGGATTAATCTGTAAATCAAGAGAAGCGAAGAATTTAGAGAATAAGGATACAGTAGATATGCTAGTATCTGTAGTAAAAGAATACAGAAGTGATTACAATGGAGAAGGGCCAGTGTTGTATGCAGATAAATTAGTAGTGACAGCACCTATGGAAAATCCGGTCGTAAACATGGTATAAACAATGAGTCAAATAGAAAAGCTAGGGTAAGCTTGTGCACGCGCAAAAGCTTATCCTAGCTTTTTTTGATATATACTTTTAAATATTTGACTTTATACTCCTGTAGGAGTACAATGGGGTTAGGCAATAAATAATGTGGAGGTGTATACAGTGAGTATAAAAATATATCATGGTTCAGATAAAATAATTAAAAAGCCACAGTTTGGCTTAGGAAAAACTTATAATGATTATGGACAAGGTTTTTATTGTACCTATGATATCCAGATGGCAAAAGAATGGGGTGTTGGCTATGAACAGAATGGATATGCTAACTGTTATGAATTTGATGATGAGGATTTATCCATATTGGATTTAAATAGTAAAGAGTATTGTATGCTTCATTGGCTAGGGATATTGTTGGAAAATAGGATATTTGATATGCCATCAGTCTTAGCGGCAGAGGCAAAGGTATATATTCGAGAGAATTTTCATGTGGATTATGAAAATTATGATGTGATAGTAGGCTATAGGGCTGATGATAGTTACTTTTCATTTGCTCAGGATTTTATCAATGGTACCATATCGTATAGACAGTTGTGTAATGCTATGCATTTGGGGAAATTAGGTTTACAGTATGTTTTGAAGAGTGAAAAAGCATTTGAGCGAATTAGTTATTTGGATTATGAAATAGCTAAGAGTAATGAGTGGTATGTAAGAAAAATAAATCGAGATAAGAAGGCGAGAAGAGAGTACTTTGATGTGGAGCGAAATAAAAGAGTAAAAGGTGATATATATATTACAAATATTTTAGATGAGGAGATGAGATGGTATGATGCACGCTTACGATGAGATGTATTTAGAGAAAGCTAGAATTGCTCTTGGAAGAATGTTTGATTTTGTTGTGTATCAATTAGGATATAGCATAGAAAAATTTTTTGATTTATTTATATCGTCTGGGGTGTCAAGAAGATTTGAAAATGGCGATGTGGATTTATTGGTTGGTAAGTCAGGGGTAGAGATTGGATATGAAGTATTAGATAAGACGTTTGGTGATGTTCAACCTATAGAGATTGAATTTACAGTAAATAGAAGTGAAGAGTATTGGACTGGATGGGTATTAGCTTATTATCAATGGATGTATGGTATTTCTTTTTCTAAGATAAATGAAAAAATTTCTATAAGGGATATATTAGCACTATATACTCCGTATCATGAAATGGATATAAGACAAGTTGTAGATAAGCTTGATGAAATGATGATAAATAAGGATGAAGACACAAACTTGAAAAAGAGAAGAAAAGCAGCAGGTCTTAGTCAGTCGGGGTTAGCGAAAGAAGTTGGTGTTTCTGTTAGAACTATACAGCAATATGAACAGAGGCAAAAGGATATAAATAAGGCTAGTGCAGAAAGAATGTTAGCGTTTGCGAAGAGATTGTATTGTGATGTGGAAGATTTAATGGAATAGAAAATGATTGAAAAAACATTTTGTGGACTTGTAAAGTAATTGTTTGGATTGAGAAAATCTACACTTTTATTCTTGACATAATAGTGATATACTCAAAGTATAAAAAGAGAGGAGGCGTTTTTTGTGTCTGAAACAGTGAAGAATTTGTTGAGCGAATATGTTGTCGAATTACAGAATATATATGGTAGACATTTGCAATCAGTCATATTATATGGCTCCTATGCTAGAGGTGATTTTAATAAAGATTCGGATATAGATATTATGATACTTTTGAATCTTACAGATGAAGAAATAAAGGAATATAGGCATAAATTATCGGAGCAAACATTTGATTTTTATATGGACTATGATATTGATATTAAGCCTATAGCTAAAAGTAAAGAACATTTTATGAAGTGGGTAGATAATTATCCTTTTTATGCAAATGTTAATAGAGAAGGGGTGATATTGTTTGAAACAGCATAATGATAATGTTGGAACGGTGAAAGATTTGGTAATTCATAGAATAGAAACTGCAAAAAGTGATATTCATTCTGCTGAAATTTTATTAAATGCGGGAGAATATAGAAGTTCGAATAATAGAGCATATTATGGAATTTATCATGCAATATCTGCAATTCATGCCTTAGATGGAAATTCGTATAGAAAACATAAGGATGCACTAGCTAATTTTAACAAAGAATATGTGAAGACTGAGATTTTCCCTAGGAATATAGGTAAAAGAATATCGGAAGCGGAAGAAATTCGACACGCAAGCGATTATGATGATTTTTATATTGCAACAAAAGTAGAGGCAGAGGAGCAGATAGCTACTGCGAAAGAATTACTAGAACTTGTATCACAGTATTGTGAAAATAAGTTTGCATCCAGTAAAAAAGATGAATAAAAGTAAAAAATAACTTTACAAATCCGTTAATCGTGTTAAAATAAATATGTGTTTAGAGCACATATAAACAAATATGGAAATAAAACGTTGACGAGGACAGTAGATTAGCAAAAAGGAATCAAAGAGAGAGACAGGTGGTGTGATTGTCTTATTCCCGGCTTAATTGAAAACCACCTCTGAGTGACTCTAATAAAGTCCGGTGATTCCGTTATAATCATAAGAGTGGTAGCAGTTATTTGCTACAATTTGGGTGGAACCGCGATAATATCGTCCCTTACAGATTTATATCTGTAGGGGATTTTTATGTTTGTAGAATTACTAAGTTTATCGAACGGAGTAATTCGTATATCATGCAGTAGTTAACAGAAAGGAGTTCGTTATGGCATTAGAACTAGCAAAAATATCAAATGATGAACAACTTAATATTTTAGCAGGTGTTGCAAATGAAGTCTGGCATGAATTCTTTCCGTGTATTTTATCTGATGAGCAGATTGACTATATGGTTGATAAGTTTCAATCCTATGATGCCATGAAAAAACAGATGGAAGATGGTTATGAATATTTTTTTCTTAAGGATAATGATGAAATCTGTGGATATATGGGTATTCATGAGGAGACGGAAGAAAAGAAAATGTTCCTTAGTAAGCTTTATTTAAAGAAGGAGCATAGGGGAAAAGGTTATGCTGGTCAAACTCTTAAAGAACTCTTTAAAATGAGTAGGGAGAGAGGACTTAATATTGTATGGCTAACTGTTAATAAGCATAACGAGCATACTATTGAAGTATACGAGCATATGGGCTTTGCCAAGGCTCGAACTCAGGTGGCTGATATTGGCAATGGCTTCGTAATGGACGATTACATTATGGAGAAGGTGCTGTAAGCATATATAAGTAAACAATTAATTAATAATACATGAAAGGTTAGGTAACATTATGAAGATTACATTAAAAGACGGTTCTGTAAAAGAATACGCACAGGCAATGTCAGTTATCGATATTGCAAATGACATTAGTGAGGGATTAGGAAGAGCTGCTTGCGCAGGTGAAGTAAATGGAGAAGTTGTTGATTTAAGAACAGTTATTGAAGAGGATTGTGAATTAAGTATCCTTACATTCAATGATGAGGCTGGTAAGGCTGCATATAGACATACATGTTCTCATGTATTAGCTGAGGCTGTTAAGAGATTATATCCAG
The DNA here is from genome assembly GCA_017381055.1 of Lachnospiraceae bacterium. Taxonomy (GTDB): domain Bacteria; phylum Bacillota; class Clostridia; order Lachnospirales; family Lachnospiraceae; genus SVEL01. The sequence goes on along the minus strand of JAFOCU010000004.1, from coordinate 1,333 downwards.
AAGCAAAGCTTGCTATTGGACCTTCAATTGATACAGGTTATTATTACGATTTTGAGCACGAGCCATTCTCTAGAGAAGACCTTGATAAGATTGAGGCAGAGATGAAGAAGGTTATTAAGGAAAATGCTAAAATCGAAAGATTCACAATGCCTAGAGAAGAAGCTATTAAGTTTATGGAGGAGAAGGGTGAGCCATATAAGGTAGAGCTTATTCGTGACCTTCCGGAAGATGCAGTTATTTCATTCTATAGCCAGGGAGATTTTGTAGACCTATGTGCTGGTCCACACCTTATGAAGACAGGTGCTATTAAGGCATTTAAGCTTATTTCATCATCAGGTGCATACTGGAGAGGTAAGTCAGAAAATCAGATGCTTGCTAGAATCTACGGTACAGCATTTGCTAAGAAGGATGAGCTTAATGCATACTTAGAGCATCTTGAGGATATTAAGAAGAGAGACCATAATAAGCTTGGTAGAGAGATGGAAATCTTTACAACAGTTGACGTAATCGGACAGGGTCTTCCACTTCTTATGCCAAATGGTGTAATTATGCTTCAGGAGCTTCAAAGATGGATTGAGGACGAGGAGACAAAGAGAGGATATATTAGAACAAAGACACCTCTTATGGCTAAGTCTGATTTATATAAGATTTCAGGACATTGGGATCATTACAAGGATGGTATGTTTGTTCTTGGTGATGAGGAGAAGGAAGATGAAGTATTTGCACTTCGTCCTATGACATGTCCATTCCAGTATTATGTATACAAGAATAGCCAGAAGAGCTACAGAGATCTTCCATTAAGATATGGTGAGACATCTACACTTTTCAGAAATGAGGATTCAGGTGAGATGCATGGTCTTACAAGAGTTCGTCAGTTTACAATTTCAGAAGGACACTTAATCGTTCGTCCAGACCAGATGGTTGAGGAGTTTAAGGGATGTCTTGCACTTGCTAAGTATTGTTTAGAGACACTTGGCGTTGAGAGTGATGTAACATACCACCTTTCTAAGTGGGATCCAGATAATAGAGCTAAGTACATCGGTGAGCCTGAGGTTTGGGAACAGACAGAGCAGCACATTAGAGATATTTTAAATGAGCTTGAAATTCCATTTACAGAGGATGTAGGTGAGGCTGCATTCTACGGACCTAAGGTAGATATTAATGCGAAGAATGTATACGGCAAGGAAGATACAATGATTACAATCCAGTGGGATCCATTACTTGCTGAGCAGTTTGATATGTACTACATTGACCAGAATGGTGAGAAGGTTAGACCATATATTATTCATAGAACATCTATGGGATGTTATGAGAGAACACTTGCTTGGCTTAT
>JAFOCU010000111.1 GCA_017381055.1 Lachnospiraceae bacterium | reverse complement strand
ATGTCATATTACACAGGAACGATCTTTGAGATAGTTATGCCAGAGCTTGGAGCAAGCTGCGGTGGCGGTGGAAGATATGATAAGATGGTAGGAAAGTTTACAGGTCAGGAGGTTCCTGCATGTGGTTTTTCTATTGGATTTGAGAGAATTATTCTTCTGATGCTTGAGAGTGGATTTAAGATTCCAAATGAAAGTGAGAAAGTAGCATATCTTATTGAGAAGGGTGTTTCAGGAGACAGACTTTGCGAGATAATTGCTAAGGCACAGGCTACAAGAGCTGAAGGTAAGCAGGTATTGGTTGCGCGTATGAATAAGAATAAGAAGTTCCAAAAGGAACAGCTTATCAACGAAGGTTATGAGAACTTCGAAGAATTCTACAAAGAAGATTTAAAGAAATAGATTATATAGGATATTTTAGAGTGAAAGGAATTAAGAAAAATGGCAGAATCAATGATTGGACTTAAGAGAAGTCATAGATGTACAGAAGTATCAAATGCAAATATTGGTGAAGAAATCACAGTTATGGGTTGGGTTCAGAAGAGAAGAAACTTAGGAAGTCTTATCTTCATCGATTTAAGAGACCGTTCAGGAATTTTACAGATAGTATTTGACGAAAATGATGTGCAGAAGGAGGGCTTTGAGAAGGCTGAGACACTTCGTTCAGAGTTCGTTATAGCTGTAAAGGGTATGGTTACAAAGCGTGGTGGCGCTATTAATGAAAATTTAAAGACTGGTGATATAGAGATTCGTGCAACAGAGCTTCGTATTTTATCTGAGGCACTTACACCACCATTCCCAATTGAGGATGGAATTACAACAAAGGATGATTTAAGACTTAAGTACAGATATCTTGATCTTCGTCGTCCTTGCTTACAGAAGAATCTTATTATGAGAAGTAAGACAGCTACACTTGTTAGAACATTTCTTGATAAGGAAGGCTTCTTAGAGATAGAGACACCTATGCTTACAAAGAGTACACCAGAAGGTGCTAGAGATTATCTTGTGCCAAGTCGTGTACATCCAGGCAATTTCTATGCTCTTCCACAGTCACCACAGCTCTTTAAGCAGCTTCTTATGTGTTCTGGATATGATAGATATTTCCAGATAGTTAAGTGTTTTAGAGATGAGGACTTAAGAGCGGATAGACAGCCAGAGTTCACACAGATCGATATGGAGTTATCATTTGTGGATGTAGATGATGTAATCGATGTAAATGAGAGACTTCTTGCAAAGATGTTTAAGGAAATCTTAGATGTGGATGTTCAGCTTCCTATTCAGAGAATGACATGGCAGGAGGCTATGGATAGATTTGGTTCTGATAAGCCAGATACAAGATTTGGAATGGAACTTAAAGATGTATCTAAGGTAGTAGAGGGCTGTGGCTTTGGAGTATTTACAGGTGCTCTTGAAAATGGTGGTTCTGTTCGTGGTATTAATGCTGAGGGACAGGGCGCTATGCCAAGAAAGAAAATTGATGCCTTAGTTGAGGTTGCTAAGACATATGGCGCAAAGGGTCTTGCGTACCTTGCTATTAATGAGGATGGAACATATAAGTCATCATTTTCAAAGTTTATGACAGAGGAAGAATTAGCTAAGCTTGTAGAGGCTATGGATGGCAAGCCAGGAGATTTACTTCTTTTTGCTGCTGATAAAAATGATGTTGTATGGGCTGTACTTGGTGCGCTTCGTCTTCATATTGCAGAGGAGCTTGGCTTACTTGATAAGAATCAGTTTAATTTCTTATGGATTACAGAGTTCCCATTATTAGAGTGGAACGAGGAGCAGAATAGATTTGTTGCAAAGCATCATCCATTTACAATGCCTATGGATGAGGATTTACAGTATCTTGATTCTGATCCGGGTAGAGTTAGAGCAAAGGCTTATGATATCGTATTAAACGGTACAGAAATCGGTGGTGGTTCTGTAAGAATCTACCAGAGCGATGTACAGGAAAAGATGTTTGAGGTACTTGGATTTACAAAGGAAGAGGCTTATGAGAGATTTGGCTTCCTTCTTAATGCATTTAAGTATGGTGTTCCACCTCATGCAGGACTTGCATATGGCCTTGATAGACTTATTATGCTTATGGCTAAGGAAGATAGTATTCGTGAGGTTATTGCTTTCCCTAAGATTAAGGATGCTTCATGTCTTATGACAGATGCTCCAAATGTAGTTGATGATAAGCAGCT
>JAFOCU010000110.1 GCA_017381055.1 Lachnospiraceae bacterium | reverse complement strand
TTTCTGATAATAGGTTTTAATTCATATACATCCTTAGGTGCTATACAAAAACTCACATCAATCCCGCTATTAACGATATTCCAAATATGTATATTTCTAACCATAACTAGATTTAAAAAGCGTGAGGTATTAAATCCATTTATATCAATTTTGACATAACCTACAATAAATCGCAAAAGTCTTTCTATCATAAATTCCTCCAAATACTAATTAAAAATAACCTCATGAATACAGCCCTTTATCCTCATATCATCTTTAGAAAAACATACAATTTTTAACTTTTCACCGTTTATAGTAACCTTTGAATTCTTACCTTGTAAACAAATTACTTTATCATTATATTCTATTATATTTTTATAATTTTCAATATACGCTTCATATTTACCTATAAGTCGTACATTCAACGCTCCTAACATAAGGTCTTTAGGAAGTTGCAGCGCATCTATAAGCTTTTCCATAAAAAAATCCTCATATACATAGGTTTATCTATGTATATGAGGTATTTCTAAATATTATTCCTAGGCTATGCAACCATCCTTAAGTCTTATAATTCTGTCACCATACTTAGCTGACTCCTCTGAATGTGTAACCTGTAAAATAGTTACATTTTCTTCTTCATTAAGAGTCTTAAATAGCTTCATAACCTCTTCTCCCGACTTACTGTCAAGGTTACCGATAGGCTCATCTGCAAGAATAACCTTAGGACTTAATATAACAGCTCTTGCTATAGATACTCTCTGCTGCTGTCCACCAGAAAGCTGATTTGGCAATGCTTTTCTCTTATCTTCAAGACCTACAATCTTAAGGATTTTTTCTAATCTATCCTTATAATCCTTCTCTTTCTTACCATCCATAACTACAGGAAGCATAATATTTTCTTCTACTGTTAAATTCTGCACCAAGTTATAAAACTGGAATACAAATCCTATATCCTGTCTTCTAAATCTTGCAATTTCCTTTTCCTTAAGAGTATTGATATCCTTTTCGTCAATAACTACATTACCACTAGTAGGCTTATCCAAACCTCCGATTATATATAACAATGTAGATTTTCCACTTCCAGATTCACCCATAAGTGATACAAATTCACCCTTCTTAATATCTAAAGAAACCTTGTTGAGAACAAGATTTACATTCTCTTTTTCTCCAAAACTCTTACTTACTTCATTAACCTTTATAATGCTCATAATTTCACCCTTTTCCTTTCCCTATTCGTACTTTATCTCATTTACTATATTCATCTTTTTAAGTCTTTTAATCGGTGATAAAAGTGTTAACAACAATACTGCAAATATAACTCCAGCAAATATAAAAGCTGTCACAAAGCTATATTCAACTTGAACATACAAGGACAATCCACACATAAAATTATCCAACATATCAGTTAATAATATACTTGTAACAATACCGATAAACACTGCTATCAAATTAGCTAATACAGTTTCAAAGAATAGCATCTTCTTAAGCTGTCCCTTACTCATACATGTTGAATTAAGAACTGCTATCTCTTTTCTTCTCTGAATAAAGCTGATAATCTGATTATTGATAATTCCAATGAACGATAATACAACCGCAAGTCCTATAACTACATAAAAGATACTCATTATAGATGCTACACCTTCTTCTTGCTCAGTAACATATTCATCAGCTGTCTGAACCATAAGATCAAGTTCCTTCATAGTATCTATTATCTCTTCTTTCAACTTGTCAATATCTATGCCATCTTTCGCTTCAATATGCGCCTGCATTGGAACTTTACTTATATTCTCTATATAATTATCATAATTTACTACAATAGCACTTCTTGAAGTAGTTAAATATGTACTGTTAACAGTACCCTTTATAACATATTCTAATTCCTTATTTAGAGTAGCAAATTTAAGTTTTATAGTATCTCCAATTCTCAAATCATTCTTTTCGGCAAAAATCTCATCAATTAATACTTCATTATATTTCAAATCTGAAATTTTATAATTTAATTCCTTTATATATGCCGTACTCTTACTCATTCCTGTCATTATAGGTGAACTACTAAATTCTTTACCATCATTATATGTAGTTTCATCCACATAAGCATGCATATAATCTACCTTTATGACACCATCTAGTTCAAGAAGCTTATCATAATCCGCTTCTTCCTTTGTTAATCCCTGTAAGATAAAGTCATAATCAGCTGCAATAAATCTAAATGATTGGAAGAGATTTGTCACAGAAGTAGATATAGTTACAATAGCAAGCATAAGAGATAATGCAACTACTACAACTCTCGAAGAAGTTACTATCATCTTATTATATCCAATATTCTTACTTGCAACAAACGCTGTTTGCCAACCAAGCTTTCTAAGTATTAATGAAAATAATTTAGAAATCGTCTGTAATAAATATGGTACAACCATTGCTACACCAGTTATAAGCATAACCATTACTAATATTGTAACTAAAATATTTACATCTTTTAAAACATAATTTGTAGCAAGAGCAGCTACCACAAGTATTGCTCCTATTACATTTCTATGCTTTAATACGCGATATCTTGAACTATGTAAATCAAAAATCAAATCCTTAACTGGTTTTTTATTAGCCTTAATAATTGCCTTAGCAGTTATAACAACCTGAAGTAATACAGCAAATAATAATCCAATTAAAATCAATTTAATATCAATTTTAGATGTTTCCTTAGTTAAATCAACACCATTAGTTGTTATAAACAATCCTGCTACAGTACTATTTAACTTATATCCTAAGAATCCACCTATAAGACCACCTATAAAGCCATACACTGCATTTTCTAATACAAGTATTCCATTCATCTTAGACTTAGTAGCACCTATGCTTCTAAATGTTCCAATTACTGGCATTCTTTCTGCTATAATTATCTTGTTAAGTGAACTTACCACAAATATAATCATAATAGTGGCCATTACAAATACCATAAGAAGTAAATATGAAATAAATACAGTATTTTCTCTTATGTTTTCTTCATCTGTAAGAGCCTGTGCCATATAATTCTCATTATTTTCAGTTAAATACTCAGCATATTCTTTAGCTGCTCCTTCTTCAACAACATCTATAAATAAACAATCTGTCAATTCAGATGATATATTTCTTATTTTAGCAATCTCATCAATATTACAAATAAACATAGGATACTCATCGTATGTTGAATTTAAGCCTCTATTTTCAACAATCTTTACTATGTCAAACTCATATTCCTTATCTTCAAATACAACTTTTATCTTTTGTCCTTGGCTAAATCCGAAATCTTTTGCCTGTTTTTCACTAATGACAATCTGATTTCCAGTAAGGGCTGGAACATCACTGTTTAACATTTTAAAATCTTTTGCTTCTTCTATGTTTAAACCTCTAATAATCATTGGTTTATCATTGTACAAACCTTCTAGCACAAGTGTATTGGTGTACCTTATTTCTTTATCACCAAGCTCTACATCTTCAATTTTAAATGCCTCTACAGTATTCATTGCAATATCCACATCACCATACATTGAACGATATGTCTGCTGAATCTTTAATACCAATTCATCTGGCAAAGTTAAATTAAGGGTAAAAACCGTGGTAGCCACAGTAAGGGCTAAAACTATTAGAAAACTTCTACCTTTCTTTGACCAAATGTTTCTCAAAATGTGTTTAAAAACGATTTTCATTATTCACACTCCTTTTATCCATTTTTTACTTTTGATATTATATATTTAATATTTTAAAAAAACAAGTATTCAAAACAAAAAACGGACTTTTCAGTCCGTTTTTATAAGTTCATTATATAAGCTAAAATTCAGTACAGATTAGTTATACTTTCTCTTTCTAGCTGCCTCTGACTTCTTCTTACGCTTAACGCTTGGCTTCTCGTAATGCTCTCTCTTGCGAATTTCCTGCTGAATGCCTGCCTTCGCACAGTTTCTCTTAAATCTACGTAAAGCACTATCTAAACTTTCGTTTTCTTTAACGATAACATTTGACATTGTCTCACCTAACCTCCCTCCAGTTGCTAAATTGTGCATGATACAACTGTAAGGTTTTATTGCACAACTGATATTATAACACAATATTTGTATTCGTCAACAACTTTTTTAAGTTTTTGTGCAAAAACCTTCGTGTATTATTATATAAAATCTTGCTTATAATTAACTAAGCTGCTCTGCTAAAACACTTTCTACCGCTGCTAATGCTTCATCTATCTTCTCAGGAAGCTTTCCTCCTGCCTGAGCCATATTAGGACGACCACCGCCGCCACCGCCAACGATAGCTGCAATCTGCTTAATAATATTTCCTGCATGTGCACCCTTTGCCATAGCACCATCTGTTGCCATAGCAAGAAGATTTACCTTTCCATCCTGGCTTGATGCGATAACGATAACGCCCTCGCCAAGCTTCTCCTTAAGCTGATCACCAAGATTTCTAAGACCATTCATGTCTACGCCGTCAACCTTAACTGCAAGTAACTTTGTATCTTTAACGTCCTTAACCAGGTTCATTACATCACCAAGTGCCTCGTTAGCCATCTTGCTCTTAAGCTTTTCATTCTCGCTATGAAGTGCCTTGATTTCTTCCTGCATAGCCTCAATCTTCTTAACAAGACCAGCCACATCAGACTTAGCTGCCTTTGCTGCCTTTAATAATTCAGCTTCCATATCAGCATAATACTTTGTAACGCCAGCGCCTGTAAGAGCTTCAATTCTTCTTACACCAGCAGCGATACCAGCCTCTGATACTATCTTAAAGTTTGCGATATTGCCAGTATTCTTAACATGTGTACCACCACAAAGTTCTACAGAGAAATCTCCCATAGTAACTACACGAACCTTCTCGCCATACTTCTCACCGAAAAGTGCCATCGCACCTGTCTTCTTAGCTTCATCAAGAGTCATTTCCTTAGTAATAACCTCGATACCAGCCATAATCTGCTCATTTACAATAGCCTCAACCTTTGCTATCTCCTCTGCTGTAAGTGCAGCAAAATGTGAGAAGTCAAAACGAAGTCTATCTTTATTAACAAGGGAACCAGCCTGCTCAACATGAGAGCCTAATACCATTCTTAATGCCTTCTGTAAAATATGTGTTGCACTATGATTCTTACATGTAGACATACGATTCTCTTCATCTACCTTAAGTGTTGCCATATCGCCAACCTTAATCATACCGCTAACAACCTTACCTACATGTCCAACTTTTCCACCAAGAAGCTTAATTGTATCAACAACCTCAAATGTACCTTCGCCAACAACGATTGTACCCTTGTCACCTTCCTGACCACCCATTGTAGCATAGAAAGGTGTCTCCTCTACAATAATTGTACCAACTTCACCATCGCTTAAAGCTGCAACAACCTCTGTCTCAGTTGTAAGTGCTGTAATCTTAGATGTAGCTTCTAATTTATCATAACCTACGAAAGCTGTTGTAAGGCTTGTGTCAAGCTCTTCGTATACTGTAGCATCAGCTCCCATATAGTTAGTTGTCTTTCTTCTATTTCTAGCATTCTCTCTCTGCTCTGTCATGCATGCATTAAAGCCTGCCTCATCGAGAGTCATACCCTTTTCCTCAAGAATCTCTGCTGTAAGGTCAAGTGGG